>DATCFJ010000589.1:0-4780 GCA_036509605.1 Polyangiaceae bacterium
GTCGATGCCCAAGATTAGGACGAGCGGGCCGAGCGAAACGTTGCCCTCGTAGGCTTCGAGCTTGAGTAGATCATCCGGGGTCAGGTACGCGGTTTGGCCGTGATAAGTGGCGCTCACTCCGTCCCGGACGGGCGCCACAGACGCGGCGAACACGAGCCGCCCGAGCGGCAAAATCGGCGCAGAATCGACGATTTGCTCGACGATGCGCGTCGCGCCAGGCGCAGCTTCTTCGTAGCGCAGCGCCTGCGCGGCAGCGGCCTCGCTGGGCTGCACGCTGCGCGCGCGGCGCACTCCGCCTTTCCAGACGTTCACCAGGGTCGGACCGCGCACCACACCCGAGCGGTCCAAGCGGATGACACAGAACAGAATCACCGAGCACGCGGCGAGCACGCCGACGTACACGCCGAGGATCCAGATCAGCCGGCGCGAAGTCACGGCTTCGGCTCGGCGCGCTGCTTGCCGAGCCAGAGCAACTCGAGCGCCGGCAGCACGACAACATACGGCACGAGCAGCGCCACGACCAACCCCGACACAGCCAAGCCAGCGACCCCGTAGTCGCCATGGATCCCGCGCAGGAACACCATCGTGATCACGATCAGGAACACGATCAACAAGCCCAGCACGAACGACACCCAAGCAGCGATGGTCAGCGCCCGAAGCGCCCAGCGCAGCCTGGCCAGCAAGGCCACGGCGCTGGTCAGCTGCACTGCGCCGATCAATAGCGCGGGCACATCCAGCCCCCAAAAACGCGGCTGCGCGAGCACGAACACGCCCACGAGCAGCACCACCCCGGCTACGCCATTCAACACGCCGAACGTAAGCGGTGCCCGAGAATCAGAATGAGCCGCCATGCAGGGGTCCGATGTAGCATGACTCAACGCGGCGCGGACACTCAGCGCGGCGGCAAGCCGAAGTGGCGAGCGCGTTCGGTGCACCGGGCGCCCTCGGTTTCACGCCGAGCGCCGCAAGTAGTCGAGCGCCCGTTGCGCGGCATTTAGCCCGGAACGCGCTGCCTCCAGCGCCATTCGTGGGCGGCCGGCGAGCGCGTCGCCCGCCGCGAACAAGCCCGGGTTGTCGCGCACCGCGCCAGCCGTATCAGCCGCGATGCCGACCTCCAGCAGCGTGCCCAAACCGCGCGCCACGAAGTCGACGTTCGAAAGCGACGAGACGCCCTCCACGACTTCGTGATCGAGCTCGAGCGGCACCGGCGCGGCGAACGAGAGACGAAAGCCGGTGCCGCCGCGGCGTTCGAAGGAACGCTCGAGCGCGACGCCGCCCGCGGCCACGCCGCCGCTCGCCAGCACCACCGCGGAGAACTCGCCCGGCTCGCGCTCGAGCGCCGTCACGCGGTAGCCCGAGTCGAGGCGTTCGAGGCGTTCCAGGCGAGTGACTCGGGCACGCTGCACGACCGCGTCGCGCTCGAGCAGGCGATCGCGAGCACGCTCGAAGCGCGCGCCCGCCGCTCCACCCAGCCCCGACGTGGTCTCGCCCACGGGCACGCCCAACGCCTGGCTGAGCTCACTCGAGAGCGCGCGCTCGATGCCCAGCCAAGGCCCGACCAGCCAAGCGTCCGGAGCGACGCCGCTCGCCCGAAGCGCCAAAAAGAGCGCTTGCGAGCGCTCTTCAGTGTCATGCAACGCGGCGAAGTCGTAGCCGGAAATGCGGCGTTCGAAGCCGTTTTGGAGCGCTCGCACGCGCGCCCCGTAGAAATGAGTTTGGGTCTGCCGTGCCCAGCTGCTGCCGGCGAAGCTGGCGGCCAAGAGCGGCGCGTCCCAGTCGTCGCGCTCCAAGTCGACGACCGCCACGCGCTTGCCGGCACAGCGCTCCAGATCGAGCAGCGCGCGATCAGCGCCGCGCGCTGGGCGCAGATTGCCTTCGAGCGTCGCGACTCGAAGCGCGGCCGAACCGAGCTGCCAAGCGCCGAACGCCTCCGCGAAGCGCGCCAAGTCCTCGCCGACCGGAGCCAGCGCCGTGACGCGATCCCAAACCTCGAAATCGAGCGCGCCCCCGTACAGGCCGCTGGAACCGGAGTGCTCGAAGTAGACAGTCGGACGCACGCCTTGGCGAGCCAGCTCGAATGCAGCCGCCACACCCGCGATTCCGCCGCCGAGCACCGCGACTTTCACGGCTCCGTGCTCCCGGTGCCCACTTCAGCCGAAAGCGCACTGAGCAAAAGCGCCTCTTGCCGCGCTTGAGCCGGCCCCACGGCGGCGCTGCGGCGGCGCGCGGCTTGCGCCAAAAAATCCAAGGCCAGCTGTTGGCCCACCTCAGGCGAGCGGCCGGTGGCATCCGCCACGATCCGACCGCAACGCAGCGCGCAGCGCATGCCGCCGCAGGCGCCCAGGCCGAGCCGCGTTCGGCGAGCGACGTCGGAGACGTCCTGCGCCAACTCTTGCTCGATCACGTACCGGATCTCGGCTTCGGTGACGGGCTCGCAGCTGCACACCACCGCGGCTTCACGAGGCTTCTGCTGCATGCGCTCGAGCACGCGTAGGCTTCGGCTACCGTGGCGATACTCGAGCCGCGTCGCGGTGACCGCTTCCATGCCGCCGCGCACCACGAGCAGCATGGGGTCGACCTGCTCGTCACCGCCGGGCAGCGGCGCAATGTGCGAGCGACGGGCTGCGGTGTTGCCCAAGCGCTTGGCGATGACGTCCGTCATTTCCTCGGCAAACAAGCGATAACTGGCCAATTTTCCGCCGATCATCGAATACAAACCGTCCGCGCCGTGCTCCTTGTGATCGACGACTTGATGCTCGCGCGACAGCTGGTCTTCGTTCTTGCCCCAGTCATACAGCGTGGGGCGCACGCCGCCCCAGGTGCCGATCGCGCGCGCCGTGCGAATCGCCGGGAACACGTGCTCGACGGCTTGGAACAGGTAGCTCACTTCGTCGCTGGTCGCGACGACTTGATCCAGGTCTCCGTAGTAGTCGTCGTCCGTGGTGCCGAGCACGCTCATGTTCTGCCAGGGCAGCAAGAATACCTGTCGCCCGTCGATAGCGTGCGCGAGGATGGCGTAGTTGGTCAGGCGCCGATCGAGGAAGACGTGAATGCCCTTGCCGGGGCGAATCCGCGCGGCGGTTGGCGCGAGCCCACCAAGCGAGGTCGTGATCGGCGCCCAGGCGCCGGTCGCGTTGACCACGACGCGCGCGGTGCGCGTGCTCGACTCGCCGGTCGCGCGATCTCGGAAGCGTACGCCGTACACGCGGCCGTCCTCGCGCCGCAAGATCTCCGTGACGGTGCAGTGGACGCGAATTTCTGCGCCTCGTTCGCGCGCATCGACGGCGTTGCCGATACACAGCCGCGCGCCGTCGATGCCCCACTCATCGAACGTGACGCCACCCGCCGCGCCGCCCACGAGGCCTGGCTCCAGCTCCTGGATCTCGTCGGCCTTCAAGCGGACGTGGTTCTTGCCGGCCTTCAGCGGCTGGTAGGCGTCGTACAGGTCGAAGAAAGCGTCGTACGCCGTGAGCGACAGGCAAGACAACGGCCCGCTCGCAAAGATTGGCATCAGGAACGGAATGCGAAATAACAGGTGCGGCGCGATGCGCTGAATGTGCCCGGAGTCCAAGCACGAGCTGTGCGTGACCGCGGGATCATAAGTCAGGTAGCGCGGGCCACCGTGGATCATGCCGCTCGAGTTGCCGCTGGCTCCGAAGGCAATGTCGTTGCGCTCGAACAACGCTACCTTCATGCCGCGCAGTGAGGCGTCGCGGGCCACACCGACGCCGTTGACCCCGCCGCCGATGACGATCACATCGCAGTCGAGCGCTCGCCCGCTAGGATCGCTATCCAGGTCGCGGGCCATCCCCCGATCGATAGCGCCCGTGGCGGGTCTGGTAAAGCGAGCTGTAGCGGAAGCCCCGCAAACTTGGCCGAAAGCCGAGGCCCGAGCTATTGCCACGCGCGTGCGGCGCGCTCCGTCCTTACTCATTTGCATTCTTGCCACGACCTCGCTGGTGGGCGCGTCGGTGTGCGCAATGGCGGGCGTGGCGCGCGCGGAGGCCGAACCGGCCCCGCTTTCCGCGGCCACCCGGCCTCGGGTAAAACTCGACCGCCTGGCCATGCCGGCGGATCTGGTTGGGTCGAAAGAGCTCGAAGCCCATTTGCGTCGCACGCTGAAGCGCGAAGCACGCCGTGCCGACTGGGGCGCCGGCTCGCAAAGCAAGATCAGCTACCGCTTCTTCGTGGAACAGCTCGAGCTGCGCGAAGAAGCCGGCGTACTGCACGTCACGTGCACGGCGCTCGGCCGCTTACCCAGAGGCAAGTCTGCCAAGAGCCACATCGTGTTCGGCGGGGACCCCCACGACCGCAAGAAGGTCGTGGAGCACGTGCTCGACATCGTGGCGCGCGGCGTAGTCACACGCCTGGCCGAGCTCGAACGCGCGCGCCGCACGCCGTAAAACGCGCAGCCAACGTCCACGATGACGCCGCTCGCGCCGTCGCGCGGCGCGGACGAGCGCCCTACCCGCAGACGCGATAGTTGCGGGTTCCCCTCATGATTGGTCATCTCGATCAGGGTGGTTTTTTTGCCTTCGTGAGTGCGGGCGGCTTGCGTCGTGCCGCGTGGCAGGTGAGGCCTCACGCGTGCTCAGCAAGCGCAGGCCGCCAGATCATGCCTTCGCGCGAGCGCTGGGGACGGTCTCGTGCCCTCGCGTGGGAGCCGATCTACGTCGGCCTTCCCTCAAGATTGGTCACAGTGCGCCAGGGTGGGTTTCTTGCCTTCGTGAGTGCGGGCGGCTGCCAGAATCATGGCTTGAGACTCGCGCGAGCGCTGGGG
>DATCFJ010000590.1:0-6652 GCA_036509605.1 Polyangiaceae bacterium
CGGCAGGTTCGGGCTGCTGCTGGTGGCTGTGTTCCCGGCCAGCGCCGTGGCGGCGTTCGCTGCGGGGACGGCGCATTTACTGCCGCCCGGTCGTCGTTGGTTAGCGCTGCTCGCGCCGCCGCTCGCGTTCCCTGCTCTGTACTGGTTGCTCCGGCCTTGGGTGAATGTTTCGCCGTTGCTGGCCTGTCTGTGTTGGGCGTTCTTCTTCTGGGCGCGCTGGCGGCGGACCGACAAGCTGCGCGACCTGAGCTTGTGCGCGCTGTGCATGGCCCTCGGCACTGCGATTCGCCCCGACTACGCTGCGTTCCTGTTGCTCGCGGTGCTGCTGGTTTCGGTGGCCGCCAATCCGGCGCGCTACAGGCAAGTGTTCGTCGTGTTCACGCTCGCCGGCGTGTGCGCCTTGGGTAGCAACCTGTTCCTGAACAAGCTGCTCACTGGGCACCCGCTGCAAGCGGCATATCAGGTCGCGCTCGACCGACAGTGGGGGCCAGAAGACGCAGGCAGCACGCCAGGCTTGGGTATCTTGCGCGTGCTGCTCGTGCCTATGGGCTGGCCAGTGCCCAAGATCGCGCTGACCACGTTCGCGAAATATTGGCTCAAAATGGGTCCAATCGCGCTCGTGCTCGTGGGGCAGCTCGCCGTCATCCCGCTGCTTTGGCACAAATCGCGGCTGCCCTGCGTCTTGTACGGGCTGGTGTTCTTGCTGTTCGCGTTCTTCGTATACACGCGCTTGCACAACGACGTGTTCGGCGGCCACGAGGCCTCCGGCTGGGCCGAGCACAGCGTGCCGCGCTACCTCACCCCGGCATACCTGTTCGCGGCCCTACCGCCGCTCTTTCTGCTGGCGCGCTTCAAACGCAAATGGGTGTTGGTTCCGGGAGCGCTCGCCCTGTTAGGCGTCTCGGCTGCCGGCTTGTACGAGATAGGCGTGCGCGAGCCTTCGTCGTTCGCATTCGTGCACCGCTTCATGCCAATCCATGAAGCTCTTCTGAAAGACCTGGCACGCGAGATCCCGCCGAGCGCCATGGTGTACACGGTGACGTCGGACAAGCTGCTCTGGTCGCACTGGCGCCTCGGGACGATCGAAGATCAAAACCTGAGCGCTTCGTCCATGGAACGCGCGGTCAAGGCCGGCTTCCAGGTCTACATGCTCGATTCAAAGTACGAGAGCCCGTCCCACCGTCGTCTCGGTCAGCTCTTGGCCAAGCGCAACCTAGTGCTTAGCCCCGTCGACATGCACCACGGGCTGTATCGCTTGCGCGACGGTTTGGCGCTCTGGCCCGGGCACCGCCGCTGACGGCCGTTCCACTAGCGAGTCTTGTGGCGCAGACGCCACGTTTCGAAGCGCAGCTGCCAAACCTTGGTCACCGCTTCGAGCACGATCTTGCGGTCCATCTTGGAGGCGCCAACCTGTCGATCCACGAACACGATCGGCACTTCTCGTACGTTTAGACCCAGCATCAGCGCGCGATACGTCATCTCGATTTGAAACGAGTAGCCGTTCGATTCAACACGGTCGGCGAAGATCGCCTGCAGAGCCTCACGTCGGAACGCTTTGTAACCGCTGGTCAGATCCCGCACGGACACGCCGAGGATCAGCCGTGAATACAGCGAGCCGCCCTTCGACAGGATGTGCCGCCCCGGCCCCCAACCCACGATATCGCCGCCTGTCACGTTGCGCGATCCGATCACGATGTCCGCGCCCGCTTCCAGCTCGCGGAAGAAATCCGCGAGGTACTTCGGGTCGTGCGACAAATCCGCGTCCATCTCGAAGAAGTAGCGGTAGCCCTCGCGCAGGCCGAGTTGGAACGCGGCGTTGTACGCCGTGCCCAGGCCGAGTTTACTGGGGCGATGCAAGACGCGCACACGGCCGTCACGCGCAGCCAGCTCGTCCGCGAGCGCGCCCGTGCCGTCCGGCGAGTTGTCGTCCACGATCAGGACGTGCGCGTGGGGCGCGTTGCCGAGCGTTGCTTCCACGAACGCTTCCAAGTTCGAGCGCTCGTTGTACGTGGGCGTGATGATCAGCGTGCCAGCGCCGAGCGTAAGCTCGGGCTGATTCGGTAAGCTGCCATCACGTGCCACGGCAGCCGTTTAGCATTGTCGGGAGCTCCGCTCCCGCCCCAATGAAATGTCCCCCTCCGGGGATCACGAAGCGCGTAATTCATTGGGGCTCCCCAGGACCCTTGGGGTTTTGGGGCCCCACCCCCAAAACATGCTCTTTCTTCGGCGATACCGGTGCTAGAGCACCCAGTAGACAGCATGACCAAGCAGACTCTGAAAATTGGGCTGATTCAAACCAGCGTCGGTCTCGACAAGGCGGCAAACGTCGAGAAAACGGCGCTCGCCATCCGCGACGCGGCCAGCCGCGGGGCCTCCTTGATCTGCCTGCAAGAGCTGTTTGCGTCGCAGTATTTTTGCCAGACGGAGGACGCCGCGTTCTTCGATCTCGCCGAACCGCTCGACGGCCCGACGGTGTCGGCGATCGCGCGCGTGGCGAAGGAGCACAAGGTCAGCGTGGTCACGCCCATCTTCGAGAAGCGTGCGCCGGGTGTGTATCATAACAGCGTGGTCGTGCTTGGGCCCGACGGCGGTCGCCTCGGCCTGTATCGCAAGATGCACATCCCCGACGATCCGCTGTTCATGGAGAAGTATTACTTCACGCCTGGCGATCTCGGTTTCACGACCTTCGAGACGCCGACCGCGAAAGTCGGCACGCTCATCTGTTGGGACCAATGGTACCCAGAAGCCGCGCGCTTGACCGCAATGCGCGGCGCCGAAGTGCTCACCTATCCGACCGCGATTGGTTGGCACCCAGCCGAAAAGGCCGAGTACGGCGCGGCTCAAGTGTCCGCGTGGCAAACCATGCAACGCAGTCACGCCATCGCCAACGGCGTGTTCGTGGTCGCCGTGAACCGCGTGGGCCACGAGGGCCCGAAGGACGGAGGCCTGGAATTTTGGGGGCATTCCTTCGTGGCAGATCCCTTCGGCGTGGTGCTGGCAGAAGCTGGGGAGGGAGAAGAAACGCTGGTCGTCGAGTGCGACTTGACGCGCCAAGAGTGGGTGCGACGCAATTGGCCGTTCTTCCGTGACCGCCGCATCGACGCCTACGGTGACCTCACGCAGCGCTTTCTCGAGCCGAGCGGCCAGCGATGAAAGCACGCTCCAAGTCGCAGCCGTTGCCAGAGTCGACACTGGCGACGCCGCACACGCTCGGTTACCGCATGCCCGCAGAATGGGAGCCGCACGCCGCCACGTGGCTGGCCTGGCCGCACGAGCCCACGGACTGGCCCGGCAAGTTCGACGCGATCCCGTGGGTGTTCGCCGAGGTCGCGCGCAACCTGCAAGACGGCGAGCGCATCCGCGTCATCGTCTCGGGCAAAGCTGAGGAAGCGGTCGCTAAGAGCGTATTTTTGCGCTCGGGCGTGGATCTCAAGCAAGTCGACTTCGTGCACTTGGCCACGGATCGCTCGTGGACTCGGGATTTTTTGCCGCTCGGTGTGGTGAGGGGCAGCGGCAAGAAGCGCGAGACCGCGCTCGTGAAGTGGAAATTCAACGGCTGGGCGCGCTACCCGAATCATCAAAAAGATGAAGCCGCGGGCCTCGCGGTGGCGCTGCAGCTGGGCGCACCGCTGGCCTTGCCAGAAGCGCAACTCGGCCGGAAACGCAGCCGCGTCGTGCTCGAGGGCGGCGCCATCGACGTAGACGGCGAAGGCTCGCTGCTCTGCACCGAAGAGTGCTTGCTGGACGGGCGCCAAGCGCGTAACGGCGAGCTCGGCAAGGTGGGCGTGGAGAACGTGCTGCGCGACCACTTGGGCGCCGAGCGCGTGCTGTGGCTGGAGCGCGGCATTGCCGGTGACGACACCGCCGGGCACATCGACGACTTCGCGCGCTTCGTGGCGCCCGGCAAAATCGTGCTCGCCGAAGAGAAGCACAAGAAAGACCCGAACTTTGCCGTCCTGCAAAGTGCTGCCCAGCGCTTGCGCAGCGCGCGCGACGCCAAAGGCCGCAAGCTGGAGGTGATTCGGCTGCCGATGCCGAGGCCGCTCGTGTTCGACGGGCAGCGCCTGCCCGCGAGCTATGCCAATTTCTACATCGGCAACGCGGCCGTCCTAGTGCCAACCTTCAATGATCCGCACGACCGCGTCGCGCTCGGTATTTTGAGCGAGCTATTCCCCGACCGCCGCGTCGTCGGCATTCACTCGACCGACTTCGTCCTAGGCCTCGGGACCATTCACTGCTCCACGCAGCAAGAAATCCGTTCGTAACAAGCCAGCGTGGACGCTGGTTTTTCGAAGTGCGTTAGTTGGTTCGGCTTTTCCGCGCGGTTTGCGGGCGCGAACCACGCGGTGCGGGCGAACAGCGTGACTGGAATTGCGCCTGAAAAGTTGAAAAACGCTGCGGCATAGCGCACCTTTCGAGCCTTGAGCATCCGTCAGAGCTTGGTTTCGTTGGCGTGTCGGCCGCGGCGCGCCGTGATGAGCGCGGTGCTCGGGGTTGCGTTGTGTCAAAGCGCCAGCGCTGAATCCGCACAGGGAGCGCCCCCTCCAACGCCTGCCAGCTACACGTACGTCGCGCTCAAGCCGACGCCCGAAACGCAAGTGCAGAAAACTGCCGCCGAACGCGGCGTGAACCCTTGCGACACGCCCGACCCCGGCTTCGGCGTCTACGGCAAGTGGGAGGGCGGTATCGGCATGGGCCAGCTGATCATGCCGAAGCACGGCGGAATCACCCGTAGGGGTGATTTTGACGTCATGGTGCACTTCCATGGCCACGAAGCCGTGCGCAAAGAGTGGGTGCAGGTGATGGACGGCGCGGTGCTCGTGGGCATCGACTTGGGCATCGGCTCGGGCTCTTATGAAGCGGCTTTTCAGGCTCCTGACGTGTTCCCGCGCTTGATCGAGAGCGTCGAGAAAGCGGTCGCCAAGAAGAACGGTAGGAAGGAAGCGCACGCGCGGCACATCGGGCTCAGCGCTTGGAGCGCGGGTTACGGCGCGGTGCAATGGATCTTGGGTCAGGACTACGCGAAGAAGAACGTCGACACGGTGATCCTGCTCGACGCCTTGCACTGCGGGTACTCCGGTGTCGCCATCAACGGCGCGCCGATTGCGATGTTCACGGACTTTGCCAAGCGCGCCGCGGACGGTGAGACGCTGATGTTCGTCAGTCACTCGTCTATCATCCCGCCGGGTTACGCTTCGACGACCGAGACGGCGGACTACTTGGTGCACGCGGTGGGCGGCGTGACACGCCACACGCACGGCTCGGGTCCGCTGGGGATGGCCCTGATTTCTCGCTATTCCAAGGGTAATTTCCACGTGCGCGGTTTCTCCGGCAACGACAAAATGGACCACTGCGCGCAGATCGGCGAGTTTCGGGACGTGCTCAAGGTACACGTGAGGCCGCGTTGGAATTCACCGCGCGGGCGTGGCGATTGACGGCCTCCGAGCAGCGCTTCATCTTCAAGGATCTGTCGTTTGCTGCAGCCGAGGGGCGCGGCGCGCAGCCGCTCGATCGCTTGCTGCGCGAGCGGCACGATGGTGCCAGCTGGGCGGAAGTGAGACGGCTGATCGAGACCGGTAAGGTGTCGGTCAACGGCGATGTGCAGCGCGAGACGGCCGCGCGTGTCCCGGGCGGCGCGCAGATCGATTTGCGCATGGCCACCGCGCGGCATCGCGAAGGCCCGCGCTTGCCGGCTGGCGCGATCGTGCACGTCGACGCGCACGTGGTCGTGGTGCAGAAGCCCGCCGGCATCAGCACCGTGCCGTACGACGAGAATGAGACGGGTACCCTGGACGAGCTGGTGCGCGCCGAGCTCGGTCGCAAGGAAGCACCCCTTCGGGTATCGCGAAGCGCGTCCCCGCTCGGTATCGTGCACCGCATCGACAAGGAAACCTCTGGTTTAGTGCTATTTGCGCGCTCTTTGGCGGCCAAGCTCGATCTGAAAAATCAATTCCGTGTGCACTCGGTGCGCCGGCGTTACCGCGCCATCGTCCATGGCAGCGTGAAGGACCGCACGATCTTCTCGCGCTTGATTCAGGACCGCGGGGACGGGCGGCGCGGCTCGACCAACAATCCTACGCTCGGGCGCGAGTCGATCACGCACGTGTTTTTTCGCGAAGCGCTCAAGGGCGCGACGTTCGTCGAGTGCCGGCTGGAGACGGGTCGCACGCATCAGATCCGCATCCACTTGTCCGAAGCCGGACACCCACTGGTCGGCGAGCGCGTGTATGCGAAGAACAACCCGCACCCGACCATCGCAGCGCCGCGGCTGATGCTGCACGCATTCCAGCTCGGCTTTCGGCATCCGGTGACGAACGTGGAGCTCGACTTCGAGCAACCGTTGCCGCAGGATATTCTCGACGTGCTCGGCAAGCTGCGCGGCTAATGCACCGCTTGTGACGTACCATCAACAATCGCAAGCGATTGTTCCGCTTCGCGGCAAGCGGTGCACTAGGCTGTCTCACCGGGGCTTTGCCCCGGAGCCCCGCGCCTGCTTCGCATGCGCCCTAGTGCAGCGCACCGTCCAAATACTTCACGCTAACTCATATGCGCTGCACTAGTGCCGTGTCTCCACAGTTCGCATCAGAATTCGGTCGAGGCGAGCATACGCTGACAGCGGCGCGCGACGCTGGCAAGGATCTGGTCGGCGGTC
>DATCFJ010000591.1:0-3227 GCA_036509605.1 Polyangiaceae bacterium
AGCGATCACCAATCTGGACGGCGCGTTCAGCGACGGCATCACCTCGGGTGCCACCCCACGCGCGGACCGGGAGTCGCCCAGTGTCGTGAGCCAAGGGCCGCGGCGCAGGCGTTACGGCACGCTCGTCGCAGGCATCATTGCGACGCTGGCCGGCTTCGCGTTGACGGCCTACTTCGTCGCTCGAAATGGCGAAGCGTCCGGCAGCGTGAGCAAGGAGATCCCGCCCGTGGCGAGCTCGACGCTGAGCGCTGCACCCGCGGCGGGCGTGAGCGGCACCAGCAGCGCCATCCGCGTCGAGCCGGCCGCCCCTGCGCTCGCGTCGAGCACGCCGAAGCCACATCGCCCGCCAACGGCAAAGCCAACCGCGCGCGAGCATGTCGGAACCGGCTTACAGCTCAGCACTAAAGAGCCCTAGTTCGACCTGATCCGTCTTGGCGTCGAGGGTTCCACGCTCGTTACGAGCGCGTCTTGCGCACAGGTGTGATAGGCGAAGGGGTCATGCGCGGGCGCGCCCTGATGGGTTTCTTGGTGGTATCTCTGAGCGCGTTGGCGGCTATCGCCGCGCACGCGGCTCCAAGCGTCGCCCCCAACGTGCAACCAGGCCCAGCGACGCCGGCTGCGTCATCGCCCGCGGACTCCGCCGAGGCAACCGCCGACGCACGGCGCCATTTCAAGCTCGGAATCCGGCTCTATCAGGATACCAACTACGCGGGCGCCCTGGTCGAGTTCGAAGCCGCCTACAGCGCGAAGCCCGGCCCGGGCTCGCTGCAAAATGTCGCGCTCTGTCAGAAGGCACTGTTTCGCTATCGCGAAGCTGCCGAGACGCTCACGCAGCTACTCGCGAAACACGACAGCGAGCTGAGCGAAGGTGAAAAGAAAGCGGTGCACGACGCGATCACCGAGCTTGGCAGCTTGGTCGGCTCGATCGTCATCGACGTGGAGCCGAGCGACGCCAAGGTCACTGTCGACGGTCGAGCGCTAGCGTTGAGCGAGCTGCACGCGGGAGTCGAGCTGAACGTGGGCGAGCACACCGTCGTGGCCGACGAGCCCGGCTACGCGCGCCTGGTGCGCGTCGTGAACGTCGCCTCGGGCCAAAAGCAATTGCCCGTGGAGATGAAGCTCAAACCGACCGACGGATTTCTGAATATCGTGGCCGGGGATCCGTTGGCCGCTATCGCGGTCGATGGCGTAACGCGCGCCTTTCACGAGTGGCGCGGAGGCGTCAAACCGGACACCGATCACCTCATCCAGGTCTTCCGCGACGGCTACGAAAGCTACGAGTCGACGGTAAATGTCGGCTTGGGTAAGACGCTCGAGCTCAAAGCGGAGCTCGGCGCGCGCATCGACGGCGAGTCGACCGAGGTCATGCCCAACCGCACAGGCGCGATGCCACCGCCTCCGCATCGCCGCGAGCCGCGTGGCTACTACGGCATGCTCACGCTCGGCGTGCTCGGTCTCGGTCAGCATCCGCTCGAGCTCACCGGCACGCGTTCCAGTGGCGCCATGGGCACGCTCGGCCTGCGCGCCGGGTACCGGATCTGGGCGCCGATCGCCGCCGAGCTGATGCTCGATTTCGGCAAGCTCAACGTGGACGACGCCAAGAGCCCTGACCCAACCAGCACCGACACGCGCAAGTACTCGCTCAGCACAGTGCGCTTCGGACCCAACTTACGGCTGATGACGACCGGCAAGACACTGCGCTTTTCGACCACCATCGGCACGGGCGCCGTGCACCACAAGCTCGACCTCGACAAGGTGGCCGGCAACAGCAAGCTGCCCGGCGGCAGCGTCAGCGGCTACGATCCCTATTTCCTGCTCGAGCTCGGTCTACAGTGGAGCGTCGGACACGTCTTGCTCGGCGCCGAGGTCGTCACACTGATCGACGGCGCGAGCAGCCTGAACAAGCAAAAGCTCGAGGGCGACCAGTCGGCCTTCGGCAACACCAATACCCTGCCGCTCTTCGGCCTCAGCCTGCACGGCGGCTATTCGCTCTGGTAACGCGCTTCGTGATCTCCGACGGGGGAGTGGTTCCGCCCGCTGTTTCCTGGCATAACGAGACGCAGTTCCAGGAAAAATGGCCACCGAATCGATACGCTTCGGCACGCGCGTGCTTTACGCGCCCCGCATACTGGCTCACGATTCTGCGACGCAGCACGCGACGCACAGCGCAAATTTCAGAGGAAGAGGCCCGCGATGACCGAACAGAATGCCATCGAAACGTACTCCGCGGAAAATCGGACCTTCGAGCCGAGCCCGGAGTTTGTGGCCCACGCCCGGATCTCGTCGCGCGCCCAATATGACGCGCTGTACAAAGAGAGCATCGAGTCCCCCGATAGCTTCTGGAAGCGCGAGACGTCGGACCTCGTGTTCAAAAAGCCCTGGTCGGCGCTGCGCGAGTGGCAGCTCCCGCACTCCAAATGGTTCGTTGGCGCGGAGCTCAACGCGAGCGAGAGCTGCCTCGACCGACACTTGAAGACCGCCGTCAAAGACAAGGCCGCGATCATCTGGGAGAGCGAGCCCGGCGAATCCGTCACCATCACCTACGCGGAGCTGCACAAGAAGGTGGTCGAGTTCAGCGCCGCGCTGCGCAAGCTCGGTGTCCAGAAGGGCGACCGCGTCGCAATCTACATGGGCATGGTGCCAGAGGTCATGGTGGGCATGCTGGCCTGCGCGCGCATCGGCGCGCCGCACACCGTCGTCTTCGGCGGCTTCGCTGCGGAGTCTCTGCGCGACCGCATCAATGACTGCGGGGCGAAGGTCGTGCTCACTCAAGACGGCGCGCTGCGCCGCGGCAACGTCGTGCCGCTCAAGGCCACCGTCGACCGCGCTGTCGAAGGCACCAAATCAGTCGAAAAAGTCGTGGTTTTTGCGCGCCTGGGCGAACAAGCCGAGACCACGCTCACGCCCGGCCGCGACATCGACTGGTACGAGGCCGTGCGCGCCGCGAACCCGGCCGACGGCGGCGCGGAGATAGTGGACGGCGAACACCCGCTGTTCATCCTGTACACCTCGGGCTCCACCGGCAAACCGAAGGGCGTGCTGCACACGACCGCCGGCTACCTCGCCGGCACCCACCTGACCACGAAATACGTCTTCGATCTGCAAGACAACGACGTCTACTGGTGCACCGCCGACGTGGGCTGGATCACCGGCCACAGCTACCTCGTGTACGGCCCGCTCTCCAACGGCGCGACCTGCCTCTTGTACGAGGGCGCGCCCAATCAACC
>DATCFJ010000592.1:0-4548 GCA_036509605.1 Polyangiaceae bacterium
GACCCCATTCCTCGATACGCTCCGCCCAGATTGATTCCGTCTTTGGTTTCATCCCCGCCAAGATGCAGACATCTCACGCGCTCGTGAAGAACGGGGTCCGCGCATCGGATACAGTCATGATGAAGCCCTCCGAGCACGGGAACGGCGATGACGCTTGCAGAAAGTCACACGCCCACACCCGGTGATTGCGCAAGAACGTATGCCAGTTCTGCCCGCGCGGCGGCAACCGCTGATGGTTTGCTCGCTCGTACCGCTGGATCGTTGGGCGAGGACTTACCTTGAATGTTCTTGCTCAAATGTCCATGCGCCACGCTCTATGGGGCGTTCGTCGTTGCGCCCGATGCGGTCCCATGTGACGCGCACGGAACATGAGATCCAATTGCGCTCGGCTGCTCTTGCTCTTCTCTGGGCTGTCGTCGTTTCGCTCCGGGTGACCTCACGATGTTTCCGGGAAGCGTCTTCGGTGTTCTTCGATTGAAGATCGAAATGAAAAAGGCAGAACTTGCGCAAGCCGCGAGAGAACCGGCGAGCGTCGTCGTCGCTCCTGCATTCGTTTTGATGTACGTCGGCGCAGCGCGTCCGACGTATTCACGGAACGCCACCACAGCAGGGGTTCGGAGTTCGCCTATAACGGGCAGTCGCTGCGGACGAGCGGTCCCCTCAACATGGAATGAGCACAATGACAATGAATCTCAAGGGATATAGTGGGATATAGATGAAATACACATCTGCAACTATCTTGGCTTTTTTGACTTTAGCCCGTCACCAACTTCTGTTCGTCGGTGCGTTCGCTTTACTCGTTGGCTGCGGCGGCGGTAACAATAGTGGCTCCGCAGGGGGGGGGGTGGTGTCCTGCGATATCATCCAAGGTGGGCTCCACTATTGTGAGGAAGCTCCAGGCTCCCCTTCGTCGAATTCCGGTTGCCCAACGATGATGGCTGGCTTCACGCCGGGTACTGGTTGCTCACGCGATAACCTGGCTGGCAGTTGCCAAGAAAGTCCGTACGAGATCTTCTTCTATGGATCTGGGCAGATTGCATCCGAGGTGGCAGCCGTGTGTCCGAGCGGGGGTTTCCAAGCCAGTGCTTCTGGCGGTTCTGGCACGAATGACCCGCTGCATCCTGAATGCGGAGACTTCAAATGGTCTACTGGGACCTCCGACTGTTTCGAGGCCTATGGTCCTGGATTCATCTTGGATAAGAAAAGCCGGAAATGCCCTACCGACGGTGCGCTTTGCTCGTGTCTAGTGGTATCGGCTCAGAATGGCAGCACATATGCATGCGAGGATGAAATAAACTATGATGCAGAACATTGTGCGCAGCTCAAACAGAAGTGTGTCAGCTCAGGCGACACCTACCGCGACGGGCTGCAATAGCGATTGGCCAATCTCGACGCCATGGGATAGGAAGACCAGTGCGCCAGGCAAAGCTTGGGTGAGGAGGCTCAGGCATCCCCTCAAAGAAGCGCGTAGATTCGATCAGTTGCGCGTAGGTCGCGCCACAGCAGATGAAACGTTCGCCTGACGTCCACGATGACGGCGCGAGCAACGCCCGCCATGTACTCATGGCCTTGCCGCAGCAGCGAGTGAGTTCGTTTTCGCGTCTCGGTGTTTGCGCGCAACGTACGGTCGAGTCCAATTTGCTCGCCCGCGGCTGTGGTGGCGAAGAAGTGGTATCCGGAGCGCCGAGCCCGTTCTTGAAGGCTCGGTCAGCTGACGCGATAGTCGCTGGGTGACGGAACGCGCGACTTCAGCTCGGCGACGATTGCTGGGCCGCGTCCACAAGGACCGGCGGCACAGTGACGAAGCCCAGCTCCGCCTCGAGTTCGAGCGGATCGAGGCGGGCTCGAGTTTGCGCCGTCTTTGGATTCGACGCGCCTGCGCCCGAGCCTGCTCGCGCAAGCCAACAATCCGCCATCTGAGCCGCCGCTCATTCCTCGTCGCGCAGGCGCGCGAGCTCCGCCCAAAGCGCATCCACGTCCACGACGAGGCCCGGGCAGCCTGGAACCGGATTGATGCTGCCCGCGGTTACGCCCACGAGCTTTTGGTAGTTTCCCGCCGGAGTGCGCTCGAAAATCTCGACCGCGCCCAAAGTTGGATCGACTAGCCAAAAGTACGGCACGCCGAAGCGCGCGTACTCGGACATTTTTTCGACGCGATCGCGGCGTTCGTCACGCGGCGTGGGAGTGACGACCTCGATCAGGATGTCGGGCGGATCACGCAGTGGGCCAGTGCGCGGCGGTGCTTTGCTGCCCGGCAAGATCACGGCGAGATCCGGCTTACGGCCCCGATTGGCGGAGGTCAGGATTTTCAGTTCTGAGCCCACCACGAACCCGCGCCCTGCGAGCCACAGGCCGATGACTCGAAGCAGCCACGAGACGGTGAGCTCGTGCGTGAAATCAGGCACTTCCTCCTCCACTAGGTGGCCATCGACGAATTCCCCTCCTTCGTCTTCACTCAGCGCCAGCCATTCTTCGAGCGAAAGCGCACAACCGGCTTGCGCGTTTTCGGATTCGAAGGTGGGGGGCCAAGCGTTTGCCACTTCGAACCCAAGAGTACCACGACACCCTCGGCGGAACACGCCAAGTTCAGCGCACGGTCAATGTGCGAGCCGCCACATCCCTCTCCTCGAAATCTGCCTCGTTTCTTTGCGCTTTTGCTGGTTCGGGCGTGCTCAAAGCCGGAGGCAAGTCCGTCGAGGCCACCGGACCGACGCGGCGTGCAGCACTTGGCTAAGCCAGAGCTGCTGGCGAGCGGGCTCGGGCAGCCAGCCAACGCTCGCGAAAAGCGCGCAGCACCGCCAGTGTTTCGTAAATCACGCCCTCCTGATAGCGGTAGGCCATCTCTTGCCCCATCGGCACGAGCACGCTGAGCGATTGGCGGCGCGAGCGCGCGCCGAGTTGCTCGAAGCGACGGATCAGCTCATCCATCCGATCGCGCGTGGCAGGCTCAGCGAGCGTTCCTCCAACCTTCGCGCGTTGAATGTCGCCGAGGGTCGAACCGGATCCGAACAGCCCAGACAGCTCGCGCTCCAACTTCACGCGCGCATCGTCGATCCGCCAAAGCCGAAAGCGATGGCCCGCGCCCATCGCGTTGAAGAGCAAGCTCACGGCCATGATGACGTATACCCAATTCGCGGGCGGCATCAAATCGACGAGCCAGGGCACGAATTCGTCGGCGAGCTCGGGCCCGCCGCGCTCGAAGAAGCGCTTCGAGGCGCCCGCGAGCTCGAGTCCCGTCGCGTTCGCGGTCTCCCGGTTGTGACGCAGAAAATCCGGAAAGCGGTCACTCAAGAGCTCGAGTAAGTCGATGGTCGCGGAGCGGCCTGCGCAGCCGTTCGTCAAGACCAGCGTGTCGACGCGAAGCACGCGCTTGTCTTCGGCCGGGAGCATGCGCAAAGCATCGAACTGACCTGCACCGATGCGACCAGTGCGCAAGTGCGGAATGCGGCGCGCGACGATATCGAGGTTCGAAAGGCCCGCGATCTGCAAATGCCGCTCGCGCACCGCCGATAAGAGCAAGGCGGCATCTTCGTCGATGACGACCAGCGCGAAATCGAGCTCGCCTCGCTCTGCCAGCGAGAGCTCCTCGGCGATGGGTTGGAAGGAGAGCGTCACGTCGAGCGGCGCGAGATCGTCGAGCGCGAACAGTTGTTTGCCGAGGCGAGCACTGCCACTACCTTCAGGCCCAAGCCCAATCTTCGCCTGCTTCAGCATGCCGAGGTTGGTGTACTTATCCGCGTCGCGCCCGAGGAAGAAGACACTCTCGGATTTGGGCAAGCGGCCCAGCAGCTCGAGGCGCCTGGTTGGCTGACCGCCGGCCCCGAAGTCCGATCCATCTTGGGCCAGAGCGAAGCTCTGCTCGCACGAACCGCTCGCTGCAGCACTTTGCAGACGCCTGATGTTCTCCCCCGAGCCCGCGCTGCCGACGTTGCGCAGGTTGCCTCCGCGCAGCCTCGCCCGCCCCGCGAGATCAGCTACTCGCTGCGATCGGCGCCGATGGCGGACCTGCGGGCCTGGCTCGATGTCCTCGTTTATGAGTTTGGTCCATGTGCCGTTCGTGCCGCGGCGACCTGAGTACCATCCAACGCTGCGTCCACGCCAGCGGCGCCGATTCCGTCGCCGCCATCACCCGCATCAGTGGCAACTAGCAGGCAACGGGTCCGAAGCCACTTCCATAAGCTACTGTTTTCACGTTTGAACAAATGTCGTCGGGGTTTGGGGCCCCGGCGCCAAACGAATATCGTGCTAACGCGTTGCTTCGATGACCCCGGAACAAGCCATCAAGGAAGCGGAGGAGCAGCAGCTCAGGCCGGTGTACTTGCTCGTGGGGGACGAACGCCATTTGGAGGGCAAGGTCGTGCAAGCGTTGCGCGCTGCGGCCACCAAGGGCGGCATTCCGGGCTTGAACGAAGACCAAATCCAAGCCCAAGACAGCGACGTCGAAACCGCGCTCTCGGCTGCACGCACCTTGCCCATGATGGCCAAGCGGCGCTTCGTGCTGATCCGCGGCCTGGAGCATTGGGAACCGCGCGAAGGCTCGGAAGCGAA
>DATCFJ010000593.1:0-7641 GCA_036509605.1 Polyangiaceae bacterium
GATTGACGTGGTTTGCGTCAGCAGCTGCAGCGTGAGAATCGACACGCTGGATTTGACGAGCAAGGCCAAAAACCGCTCGAAACCCGCGCCTCCGAACAGCGCCAAGCCCGCCACGCCGAGCACGAACGGCAGCGCCGCGGCGAGCCTTGTCAGTAGCGCCTGCCATTGGAGCTTCGCCAGCAACGCGGTAAGCAGGAGCAACGGCAGCGCCAACAGCCCCCACAGCGCGTGCTTCACGGGCAGAGCACCCACCCCCAAAATCAAGGCCAGGCACGCGCCGAGCTTCAACGAAACGCGGTTCATCAGGGCGATTCGACAGCGACCTGCTCGGAGCTCGTAGCGCCCGCACGAGGCACGAGACCGAGCGCGAGCAGCCAGCACAGCCCGAACAAAAATAGCGCGCCCGCGCTGCCGGCGAGGACGGTCGCCAGCACACCCGCGCGCAGCCCAGGAACGGTGTACTCCGCCAGCGGCGCGGCCACCAAACCAACGCGCTCTGCGTCTTGAAAGCCCAAGCTTTGCGCAACACTCGAAAGGCCGTCCGGCGAATCACAGGCAATGGGCGCGAGCACCGCGGCGATCGCGATGGACAGCCCGAGCCCGTAGCCGACCACGGAGCGGGCGCGCTGTCTGGAAACGCTGGTATTTCCCGGCATTTCCAGCAACTCCGGGCGAAAGCGCAACACGGCCGTAAGCACGATAGCGGTGATGACGGCTTCGCCGATGCCGATCAGCGCGTGCACGCCGAGCATGGCCGGCAGCACGACGGACAAACGCGCGGTGTCCGATAGAGCCAGCTGTCCGGCGCAGCTTGCCGCGGCAACCACGGTCGCCCACCACGACGCGAAGGCCACCGCGGCCACGCGGCGCGTGGGGCTCGGCTTGGCCCCACACAACAAGCGGTAGCAACAGAAGCCAACCAGCGAGCCGACCAGCGCCATGTTGAACACGTTCGCACCCAAGGAGCACAGGCCGCCGTCCCCAAACACGAAGCACTGCACGAACAGCACCGAGCTCATCACCACGACGGCGCTCGGCAAGCCCAAGAGCGCTGCCGCGAGCGCGCTGCCCACGAGGTGCCCGGACGTGCCCGCTGCCACCGGGAAGTTCACCATCTGTGCGGCGAAGATGAACGCCGCCGACACGCCGAGTAGCGCGCTGCTCGCGCGCTCGCGCGCCGCACGCACTCGGTAACACGAAAGGCCCACGCCCACGAGCGCCAGCAAGCCGTAACCGGCCGCCACTCGGGCGCTCAGAAATCCATCAGGAATATGCATGGCAGGGACTGCAGCGGCCGGAGGATGCCACGATCCTTACAAGGGTGCTACCCCGCGCCGCGACCCGCCAGACCAGCTACCAGCTCGACCAAGCGGAGCGGAGCGACCGGTTTGGAAACATGCCGCTGGTAGCCTTCCACAGGATCTGTTGCAGTCGATCAGCGTCCACCGTGATCGTCAGAGCGCGCTCGTCGCCTGGCTCGTCCACACTCAACGTGATGCCCTTGGCGTCAGCCGCGGGGCGCGTGCTGAGCACCGCGGCGCGCACGGCTTCACCGACGTTCACCGCGCCCAGCGTCAGCGCCAGTTTACTGCTGATGATCCGAGACACGTCCAGCACGTCCTCGATCAAGCGAGCCTGCGCTCGCGCATTGCGCTCGATCACGCCCAGCGCACGCTGAATTTCGGGAGCGACCCCGCGTTCGCGCAGCACTACGGCCCAACCGAGGATCACGTTCAACGGCGTGCGCAGCTCGTGCGAAACGGTCGCCAAGAAGTGATCTTTGGCGGTGCTGGCCAGCTCGGCTTGCTCGCGCAGGGCCTGCTCGCGCGCGCGCGCGGCCTCGACTTCGGCCAAGGCGCGCGCATTTTCGATCGCCAGAGCGGCGCGGCGCGCGAAATCCTCCGCGAAGCCCGTCACCTTAGACAGGCGCGCGGGCTCCCAGAAAGCCGTGCTGAGCGCCCCAGAAATGTCGCAATTTGCCACAACAGTGCGCCAAATCGCGCGTCGTCTGCTAAGAGCTGCAGCGTGACCTCCGCGGGCTCTGTCCAGGTTTTGGTTGGCGAACGCCTGCTACCGATGCCCAGGCTCGAGCCGGGCGACCGCGTCGTGCCTCTAGCTGAGTTCGGCGAGCTGCTCGTGATCTCCAGGGCGGCGGCGGAAGCTGCGAGCCAGGCCGTAGCTCGAGCCAGCGCTGCGTTGGCCGCCCTTTCGGAGGTGAGCGATCAGGCGATCGCCCGCTTCTTCGAAGAGTTCGCGGCTCGCCTCGAAGACGAAACCGCGTACGCCGAAGTAAAGCGAGCAAACCTTGCCGACGTCGCTGCAGCCAAAGCGCGCGGCCGAGCCGTCGGTCGCTTGGAGCTCAGCGCACGCATGCGGCTGGACATGATTTCAGGACTGCGCGGCTGGGCAAACTCGCCCACGCGCGTCGGCGAAGTGATCGAAACGCGGCAAGGAGCGGGCTACGTGATCGAGCGACGGCGTGCGCCCCTGGGCGTCGTGGCGTTCGTGTTCGAGGGTCGACCCAACGTGTTCGCTGACGCCGCCGGCGTGGTTCGGAACCGCAACGCCGCGGTCTTTCGCATTGGCGGGGACGCGCTCGCGACGGCGATGGCCATCGAAGAGCATGCCTTGCGCCCAGCCCTGCTCGCCGCCGGCCTACCCGAGGGCGCACTCAGTCTCGTGCACAGTAAGGAGCACGGCGCTGCACACGCGCTGTTTTCGGAGCGTGCGGTGCGGCTCGCCGTCGCGCGCGGTTCCGGGCGCACCGTGGCGCTGCTCGGCGCAATCGCCAAACAGCACGGGATCCCGGCCTCCCTGCACGGCACCGGCGGCGCGTGGATGTTCGTCGAAGCCAGCGCCAGCCCCGAGCTCGTGAAGAACGCGGTCCGGTTCAGCCTCGATCGCAAAGTGTGCAACACGCTAAACGTGTTGGTCGTAGAGCGCGCCGCCGTGGCTAAGCTCGGCCCGCACGTGGCCGAAGTGCTCCGCGAGCTGTCCGCCAGAGTCGCCGTGGTTCCGGGCTCGGAAGGCATCGTGCCGGGCTCGGGCACGATTGCCGAAGCCGAGCTGGGCAAGGAATGGGAGTGGGAGGGCACGCCCGAGCTATCGCTCGTCGTCGCGCGGGACTTCGCCCACGCGGTGGCGCTGATCAATCAGTACAGCCCCCGTTTCGTGGCTTCGATCCTGTCCGAGCGCGTCGGCGCTTTCGAGTCGTTCTACGCCGCGGTCGAGGCGCCTTACGTGAGCAACGCGTTCACGCGTTGGGTGGATGGCCAATGGGCGTGGCACCGCCCCGAGCTCGGCCTGACGAATTGGGAGACCGGGCGACTGCTGGGGCGCAGCGGGTTCCTGTCCGGTGATGATTTGACGTCGGTGCGCGACGTATTCATCGATCAGACCGGGCGCGCCGAGCACAAGCGCTGAGCGCTCAGCGACCGACGCGCCAAGCTTCGGCGCCGGTCGCGGGCTCGTACGCGCGAAGCGCGCCCCAGTTCACGGCCACCACGTACTTGCCGTTGTATCGGAAGAACTCCGGGCTGTCGCTGGAAGAGTCCGTGATGGGCACCTGATACAACTGATTGCCAGTTGCCTCGTCGAGTCCGACCAAGATGCCCTTGTCGCGGTCCGACGGCTCGGCCGCCCAGAGCAGGATCTTCCCCGGCGCCACGGCGATCGCCGCACCGAAGGTGCAGCTGGCGTAGCTCAGCTCTTTCTCCCACACCGGCCGATTGTTGTCGGTAACGCGTACCGTCAAGATCTCGGTACCTGACGCGCGTTGGGTGAGGTTGTATTTGCGCGTCCCGACATTGAGCTCGGTAGAGTGATCAGTCAGGCCCATCATGCCCGGCGCGCGCTCTCCGTAGTAGCGATGCAGCGTCGCGGCAGCGCATGTCACGGCTGCACCGCCGGGCAATTGGATGCCTTGCGTGCTGCCGTCGTCGGTGCGGAGCTGCACGCAGCCGCTGCCTTCACCGTACTGGCTGACCTTGTCGCGAGCCATGACTTGGGTCTTCCCCCATGGGCTCCGCGCGGTGAAGAAATCCACCTGGAAATTGCCTTCGACCAAGAAGAAGCCGTTGTCACCCAAGCAGCCGAGCTGCTCGGCCTTCTTCACTGCCGGAGCGGTAAACAAGACCTGGCCAGATTTACCGTCGACGACAGTTGCCTGATTGGTTTCGGACGGACCGGTCAGCCCAGCCATGTCAGAGATGCCGTCACCATTGGCATCGATGAAGCAGCCGGCGGGCGAGCTACTCCAACTACCTAGGCTCAGCGCGCCACCGGCCGACGTCACCTTGCCCAGCGCCGCTTGAACCGCGGGTGAGCCGGTCGCCAGCAGCAGCGGGGCGACGCCTGCAGCCACGCCCGCCAAGATACCGACCGTGATGATGATGCCGATGATCGTGCTGCCGACCCGGCTGCGCGTCGGGACCACGACCACCGGACGCTGCGCGCGATTCTGGAACGCCGGACCGTAACCGTAGCCGGCCGGTGGTTGCGGCGGAGCTTGGGGCGCGGGAGCCGAGGCCGTGGTGCCGCAGTAAGGACAGCCTATGGCAGAGCCAGCCGGAACCTCGAGGGGCGCGCCACAACGCTCGCATTTGACCAGCATTGGCAGTCACGATAGCGCGTTTTGGATTCGGGCTATAAACAGTTCGCACGATGCAGCCCATTCCTCGGCGACGGTTCCTGGAGCTGACGCTCATGTCAGCCGGCACGGTTTTCGGTCCGGTAGCCTGCGGCTCGGAGGGTTCCAGCACGCGCAGCCTGGACCAAGCCCTCACCTTTCCGCAGTCAATCGCCTCCGGCGATCCACGCCCCACGAGTGTCGTGCTTTGGACGCGAGTCGTGGACGCCGACAACCCAGACGGCGACCTAACGCTCACTCTCGACATGGCAACAGACGAAGCGTTCTCGCAGCGCGTCGCGCTAGACGGCGCGCCGAGCGGCTCGCTCATGGCCAAGGCCGAGTTCGACCATTGCGTCAAAACGCGCGTCGACGGTCTCGCCCCGGGCACGACCTACTACTATCGCTTTCGCTATGCGAAGAACGGCGCCAGCACGAATAGTCGCGTGGGTCGCACCAAGACCGCACCCGCGGACGACGCCGATGTCAGCGTGCGCTTCGCAGTCGTGTCTTGCCAAGACTACGCGGGCAAGTACTACCACGCGTACCGGCACCTCGCGGGCCTCGAGGTCGACGTGATCGTGCACCTCGGCGACTACATTTACGAGACGACGGCTGACCCGTCGTTTCAGGTAGCCAATGCCGCACGCCAAGTGACGTTCGGCAAGCCAGACGAAGCGCTTACCCTGGGCAGCGGTGCTTCTCAGTACCAAGCCGCGCAGTCGCTCGACAACTATCGCGACTTGTACCGTTTGTATCGCGCAGACGCAGACTTGCAGGCCGTCCATGAGCGCTTCCCGATCATCGCCGTACAGGACGACCACGAGTTCTCCGACGACTGCCACGCGGACGTCGCCACCTACACGGACGGCCGCAGCGACGAAACAGAGACTCCGCGCCGCTTGGCCGCCGATCAAGCCTGGTTCGAGTACATGCCCATCGACCTGTCGGTCGCGCCAACGAGCGACTGGGACGCGACGCAAGCCTTCCCCGACGAGCTCAGGTACTACCGAAGCTTCGTGTTCGGTCAAAACCTGGAGCTGGTGCTGACGGATCTGCGTCGCTATCGCCCCGACCACCTGGTGCCCGAGGACGCCTTCCCCGGTTCCATATTCCTGAAGCAAGCCGCTCTGACGGAAGTACTGGGAACCTTACCCGCCGACGCGGTGCCGTACGTCGCCATCGACGACTACGCGGGGGGCGCCTACAAGAAAGCGCTAGCCAGCGCTGCGGACGCGCTGAACATCCAGGCCACGAGTGTCACCGGCGACATCAGTGTGCCGTTCATCAACGATTCTTTGAGCACACTCGGCTTGAGCAAGCCCGCGCCAATCCCGCTCGACACGGCAGCTCTCGAGCTCGGCTACGCGTACCACCAGTTGCTCAAAACCGACGAGTTCTCGCGCATCGGCTCGCGTTACGTGCTGGCGCTCGGTCCGTTCAACGCGCTGGCCAAGGCGGCGTACAAGGCAAGCTCCGGTGCCAGCGAACAGCTGATGGGCAAAACCCAGCGCGCATGGTTCTTGAACACCATGAAAGCCTCGACTCGCACCTTCAAGGTGTGGGGCAACGAGGTGTGCATGATGCCGCGCCATATCGATCTGAGCGCGACCACGCGCGCGCCCGAGGCGCTGCGCATCAAGATCACGATCTCCGCGGAGGACTGGGACGGCTTTCCCAATGAACGCGACGCGCTGTTGAATGAGCTCAGCGCGCTGGGCAACGTCGTGATCGTGTCCGGTGATTTGCACTGCTTCTTCGCGGGCACCCCGTACGCCAGTGACGACCCGACCAAACGCGTGGTCGAGTTCGTCACGGGCAGCCTCACTTCGACCACGTGGCAGAGCGGGCTCACTTCGTTGGTCGCCAATGACGCTTCGTTGCCCGCGTCGACCAAATTGCTCGCAGCCTCGGTGGGCACCTTCTTGGTCGATCCCAAAGCGCGACCGAACCCGCACTTGGCGTTTCAGAATCTGGCCCAAAACGGCTATGGCGTGTGCGAAGTCAACGCCAAGAAGTTAGCCGTGAGCCTGTTCAGTCTGAGCGCTGACGCAGTCGCAACCGCGCCGGAGGCGCTAACCACGGCCTTAAGCGACTTGTTCACCGAACAGCGCTTCGAGGTCGACGCGGGTGCGGCAGATCTGTTCCAAATCAAAGGCGATGCTCGCCAGCGCTGGGACATTGCCAGCATGAGTTGGGTCAGCGCCAGCTGAGTCGATCGCACGCGCGGCAGTGCGCGCCTGTTCGCGGCCCATTTTCAGCGCGACTACGACAGCCCATCGACACCGGGCGCATTCAACCGTATGACCGCTACACCAAAGAAGGAGGACACTTGAAGACTTCGTCATTCGCAGTAATTTTGGCGTTCGGAACTCTGGGTCTGCTCAGCGCGTGCGGTGGCTCGGACACGCCCCCGGCGGCGCCGCCGCCGCCTCCCCCGCCCGCGGCCAGCGAAGCGCCGCCTGCGCCTCCGCCTCCGCCTGCCGAGCCCGCGCCGGCTGCCGAAGCGCCGAAGCCGGAGCCACCCCGCACGCTCGAAGTCAACATCGAAGCCAAGAGCGGCTCGAAGCTGAAAGGCAAAGCGACGCTGACCGAGACCGACGGCGGCGTCCACGTCGTCTTGTCAGTAGAAGGCGTCAAGCCGGGCGGCGATCACGGCGCGCACGTGCACGAGAAGGGTGACTGCAGCTCGCCTGACGGCAAGAGCGCCGGCGGTCACTTCAACCCGCAAGGCAACGACCACGCGCTGCCGACAGTCGCCAAGCGCCACCTCGGTGATCTCGGCAACCTGACCATCGGCAAAGACGGCAAAGGCTCCCTAGACATCACCATCCCGGGCGCGAACCTGAAAGCCGGTGATCCGAACTCGTTCGCTGGCAAGGCCATCATCGTGCACGCCAAGAAGGACGACGGCGGGCAGCCCACGGGCAACGCCGGTGACCGCATCGGCTGCGGCGTTATCGGTTCGTAACTCCCTAATTTCAGGGCGTTGTGACCGCCAACGCGGGGGCGGA
>DATCFJ010000594.1:0-2989 GCA_036509605.1 Polyangiaceae bacterium
CGCGCCCACGTTCGCCCTCGGGAATGCCAATGCCGGTGTCAGCGACTCGGAATTCGACAGCCGTGCGGCGCGCGCTGAGGATCACGACGCCGCCCGCGTCATCCGGACGCGCGGCGTCGATCGCCGTGATTCGCGCCGACAACGTGACCTTGCCGCCCGGCGGCGTGAACTTGATGGCGTTCTCGGTCAGATTCAAGAACACCTGGCGCAAGCGCTCGGCGTCCGCCCAGATCAGGGGCAAGCCGTTCTCGACGTCGACCACGATCTCGACCTCCTTCTTGCGCGCTGTCGGCGTCATGGTCTGCGAGACGTCCCGCAGCACCGTGAGGATGTCGGTCTGGCTCTTGCGCAGGCTCATCGTCCCGCTCTCGAGCTTCGATAAATCCAAAAGGCCCTTGATCAGCTGCAAGAGCTGTTCGCCTTTGTCGCGAATGGTCTGCACGAATTCGCGCTGTTCGGCGGTCATTTCGCCAGCCAAGCCCTCGACCAGCATTTCGCTGTAACCGATGATCGAGGTCAGCGGAGTGCGAAGCTCATGCGACACCGTAGCCAAGAAATTGCTCTTCAGACGGTCGAGCTCTTTCAAGCGGTCGAAGGCCGTTTGAAGCTTCTCGTTCTTGTCCTCCAGCTCGCGAAAGCTCTCGCGCACGGAAGCCAAATGCATGTTGCTGGTGAGCAGCGCGCGGTGGCCGCTGAACAGGAGCAGGTCGAGGGTGCGCTGCAAATGCCGGACGAGCTTGACCACTGAGTCGTCCTCGGCTCGCGGTAGGGCTTGAAAGAGCTCGCGCAGGCGCGCTGGCTCGAGCGTCCGGTCGAGAGTCAGCAGCGCTTCGGGCAGCTCGCTCTGCTTGGGCGACAAAAACGGCCCGAGGATCATGCGACCGATGCGCTTGCCGTCGTACTGAATCGCAGCCACAAGGTAGCTCTCGCCCGTCGGGCACGGGTAGCTCGCCATGCCGTCCTCAGCGAGCGGCAGGTTCTTCACCTTGCTCGCAACGTCAGACAGCGCGGCACGCCCGGCCTTGACCGAATTCAAGAATGCATACAGCGGGATCTGGTCGGCCGCGTCGCCGAGCAACTTGCCTTCCTCGCTAAAGACACGAAGCGGCACGTTGAACAGCTCGTAGAAGCTCTTCACCATCTCGCCCAGTGCGTCGCGATCGATCAAATCCTCGAGACTGACACCGTGGCCGAGCGTCAGCTCGTCGAAGGTCTTTGCGGCGGCGGGGGGAAGCATCAGCCGGCCTCCGGTCGGAGTACGTCGAGCGCTCCACCAACGCAGGCCTGCAAGATTTCCGGGATGGGCTTCGGATTGCCTAGCTTCTGCGCGACTTGCGCCAAGAATGCCTTGGAGTCGAAGCCAAACTTCTTGTTCAAGTCGTGCTCTGCGTCGAGCGCACTCCAGGTCAAGTGCAGAAGGCCAATCATACTCTCGACCACGCCGATGCCGCGCGTTGCGACCGCGAGATATACCGGCTCGCGGCCCTTCGAGGCAAGCTCCGCAATCTCGGCGTCGCTGCGAACGTCCGGCAGGTCTCGCTTGTTGAACTGGATGATCAGCGGCATCTGCTTGAGCGTCAGACCGTGCTGTTTGAGATTCTCACGTAGGTCCATGAACGACTCAGTGTTGTGCTGAGTCTCCACCGAGCGCGAGTCGGCGATGAACGCGATGCCGTCGGCTCCCTGCACCACGAGCCGCCGCGTCGAGGCGTGAATCACCTGACCGGGAACGGTGAACACCTTCAACCGCACCGCCAGGCTGCCCTGATTGCGAAAGGTCAGCGGCAAGAGGTCGAAGAACAGCGTGCGGTCGTCCTTGGTCTCGAGCGTCATCAAGCGCCCGCTGGCGCCGGGCTCGGCTGCCTTGTGCAGCGCCTGCAGGTTCGTTGTCTTCCCACTGAGCGCCGGACCGTAGTAAACGAGCTTGATCGTGAGCTCGCGATTCACGAAATCAAGCTGCACGGTTGCCTTGGTCCTTCCGCGCCGAATGGCGCATGCTCCGCATCACAACTTGCGGCAAATCCGAAAGCTCTAGCCTATCATGTGGCATCCATGAGCCAAACGGCCGTTCTCGTCTGGCTTTCAGCCGCTTCTTTATTACCTACATTTCATGCGGACCTCGCAGCCTTCGCTCAGAGCCGGCTCCTCCGCTTCGAGGCGCCCCAGGAGAACGCTGCGGCGTTCCGCGCATCGGCCTACGCGCCGGACGTGGTCGCGCAAATCGAAAGCTCGTTGGAAGAAGCGCGGAATGCTACGGCTTCGCTAGAACAAAGCCAGGCGCTGGCGGCTCTGGAACGCGCCGATCACCTGCTGCGGGATCACCCCGAGCTGCCGCAGTCAGCCTGGTTGATGGCCGAAATTCTGGAGTTGTCAGCTGACGTGGAGAATACGGCGCCGGGGGGGGCCGACGCGGCAACCGCGCTTCGCCAACGGGCGGCGGCGCTCGAGGGGCCACGAGCGGTGCCGTTTTCGGATCACGCGCCGGGCAGCGACGTCGCCGCGACTGCCGAGCACCTAGTCGCCGTCAACGGCCCGGAGCCGGCCGATACACTCGAGTGGGACGGCATCGAAGCGCCGAGCCCAGTCACGACTGCGGCAGGCGAGCATCACGCACGCGTGCTTCGCAACGGGCGTTTGCTGTGGGCCGGCTGGGCCAAAGTTGGCGACACCAACACGCAGCTGCACCTGCCGGTGCCGGAAACCGTCGCTTGTAGCCCAGACGACATCGGCCAGGGGCACTTCGCGGGCGGCCGCGCCGTGCCCGCACCTCACGCGCGCTGTGACAGCTACGTGCTCTCTCGCGCGCGCAGCGGGGGCGGCATCGAAGCCGCGGTGTGCGAACGCGAGAGCTGCGGCAAGGTCGCGATCTGGGAGCATCCGGGCAGCCCAGCCGCCGTGCGCGACGCGCCGAAAAAGATTTGGCCCTACACCGTCGCGCTGGCTGCAGGCGCGCTCGCGGTCACTGGCCTAGTGCTGTGGCGCGCTGGCG
>DATCFJ010000595.1:0-5934 GCA_036509605.1 Polyangiaceae bacterium
TGAGCTTGTTCCGGGTCCTTGAGACCCGGGAATGTGCCGTCCCGCACCATCTGGCTGACGGTTTCGAGCGCGAGGTACGGGTTGATGGCACCTGCGCCGTAGCCCAGCAAAAGCGCGAAATGGTGCACTTCGCGTGCGTCACCGGCCTCCACGATGATGCCCACCTTCATGCGCGTGCCGTTGCGCATCAGGTGATGATGGACCGCGCCGGTCGCGAGCAAGCTTGGTACGGGTGCCAGCTTCTCGTTCGAGCCGCGATCGCTGAGGACGATCAGCCCATGCCCGTTCAGCACGGCGAGCGACGCTTGACGGCAGAGCTCGTCGATCGCCGACTTCAAACCCTCGCCGCCCTCCTCGACCGGGTACAGCATCGGGATAGTCGGCGGCAACCGCACTTGTTGCAGGTGCGTCTCGCGCAACTTCGCCAGATCACTGTTGGTCAGGATCGGATGCGGCAGCTCGAGCATCTGCGCTTGGTCCGGCAGCTCGAACAAGATGTTGCCTTCGCCACCGATGTACGACTTGAGGCTCATCACCAGCTCCTCGCGGATCGGGTCGATCGCGGGGTTGGTGACTTGCGCGAAGTGCTGCTTGAAATAGTTGAACAGCAGTTGCGGACGATCGCTGAGCACCGCCAGCGGCGTGTCCGTGCCCATCGAGCCGCGCGGCTCGTCGCCCTTCTCGGCCATGGGGGCCATCAAGAAGCTCAGATCCTCTTGAGTGTAGCCGAAGGTCTTCTGGCGCTGCACGAGCGACGCATATTCGCGGTTGGTGGCAGTTGGCGATGAGACGTCGATCTCGGCTAGCGAGATCTTGTTCTCGCGTAACCATTTACCGTACGGGCGACCCTTACAGACCGCATCTTTGATCTCGTCGTCCTCGACGATGCGGCCAAGCTCGGTATCGACCAAGAACATGCGCCCTGGCTCGAGCCGGCCCTTGCGCTCGATGTTCTCTGCCGGGAACTCCAGCACGCCGGTCTCCGACGCGAGCACGACCAAGCCGTCCTTGGTGATCGTGTAACGCGCGGGACGCAGGCCGTTGCGGTCGAGCATGCCGCCGATACGCTTGCCGTCGGTGAACGCCAGCGCGGCTGGGCCGTCCCACGGCTCGACGAGGCACGAGTGGTACTCGTAGAACTCGCGCTTGTGCGCCGGCATCAGCTCGTCGCTCTGCCAGGCCTCCGGTACGAGCATCATCATGACGTGTGGCAAGCTGCGGCCCGCGTGCAGCAGCAGCTCGACGACGTTGTCGAGCATGGCGGAATCGCTGCCGCCGGGGGTAATTGTAGGCAGAATGTGGCGCACGTCTTCGTCGAAGATTTCGCCGTCGAACAGCTGCTCGCGAGCAGCCATCCAAGCCGCGTTGCCGCGCACGGTGTTGATTTCGCCGTTGTGCGCGAGCATGCGGAACGGCTGAGCCAACTCCCAGGTCGGGAAGGTGTTGGTGCTGAAGCGCTGATGCACCATGGCCAGCGCGCTGATCACCCGCGCGTCCTTGAGCTCGACGTAGAACTCCGCGAGCTGCTCGGCCAGGAGCAGGCCCTTGTAGATGATCGTGCGCGACGACAGACTCGGGATGTAGAAGGAGCCCTTACCCGCGAGGCTGGTCTCGCGCACGGTACGCTCGGCCCACTTGCGAATCACGAACAGCTTACGCTCGAAGGTCGCGTCGTCATCGCACGTAGAGCCAATGAACACTTGGCGGATCACGGGCGCGCTTTCGCGAGCGGCCGGACCGAGCACGCTTTCGTTGACGTTAACGTCGCGCCAGCCGATCAAGCGTTGGCCCGTGCCGAAGATCTTGTCTTCGAGGATTTGCTGGCAGCGGCGGCGCTCCTTGCGATCCCGCGGCAAAAATACACATCCGACGCCGTACTTGCCCGCTTCCGGTAGATCGATGTCCGCTTCGTCGCAGACATGGCGATAAAAAGCGTCCGGAACTTGGATGATGATGCCCGCGCCGTCACCGGTCAGTGGATCGCAGCCCGTCGCACCTCGGTGCACCAGGTTGAGCAGGATATCGATGCCCTTCTTGACGATATCGTGCGAGGCCTCGCCCTTGATATTGGCCACGAAGCCAACGCCGCAGGCGTCGTGTTCGAACTGGGGGTCGTAGAGTCCTGAGCGAGGCGGAAGTGTCATAGCTGTGCTCGATGTCGGGGATTGCGTTGAAAGGTAGGGCCTGCTTGGGTGCGGCGCCTGGTACGATATGAGGGACGCGCCAAGCGGACGCCAAGCATATGGCGATCGCCGGGCCGGGGCAGTCGAGGCTTCGTCGATTTTCTGGCACGAACTGAGCCCGCGCACAACAGGCTTCTGGGCCGGCCCAATGAATGCAGCTCCCGAAATCTACTCGACTTTCCGCCCTCGCGAGACTACGGCGCACAACTTAGACACGAACCACCGCTGCGGCACTGTAGGCCGGCGGTTCGGTCTAATCAGACGCTAGGCGCTAGTCGGAGCGTGACAGGCGGAGACGAAGCCGCACTGGGCCTTGCGGCAGGCCGGCTCTGCGATGCCGGGCCAAGCGTCGTGGAAGCGCGCCTCGACCAGGCGGGTACCGAGCTCGAAGAAATCGAACGACCCAGCGGTCTGCCAATCGGGCTCGTTGTCCTGGCCCAGCAGGTGGACCAGGCCGGTGCGCACGCGGTCCGTGCCGTAGTGGCGCCGGGCGGCTTCCCGGTAGGCGGCGAGCTGGAACGAGTAGCGGTCCTCGTCGCCGCCGCGCGAGCGCTTGTAGTCGATGACGTCGATGCTGCCGTCCGCGCGTTCGATCACCAGATCGAGCGTGGCCTTGAGCACCACGGTGGCCGCGAGCAGCGCCGGATCCGGTGCGGTCTGCCGGGGTCGCAAGGCGAACAGCTCCAGCTGACCAGGCGCGACGCGGCGGCCTCGTGGCTTCGCTGCCGTGGCTGCCGGTTGAGCTTCGGCTGCGGCAGCCTTCTGGGTCGTCCGGAAAGGAATGCCGAGCGAGAGCTCACGCAGGATGCGAGAGCCGTCCTGTTGCACCGAGCGGGCGTAGCTGCCGCTCAAGAAACGAGCAATCCCACGAGCGGTTCCAGTGCTCGATTCGGCTTCCGGATCCAGTCCTTCACGCGCGAGCGCTTTCAAGATCTCGGCGTCGTCCACGGTGCTGCCCCAGCGCCCTGCTGGAAACGCCTCCAAGACTCGGTGCGCGGCGCTGCCCAGCGCGCGCGGGTCTTCGCGACTCACGACCGCTGGACCCGGCCCGAGCCGCGGCTCGTTGATGTTGAACAGATGACTCAATTCGAAGCGGCGCGCGCAGATCGCGAAGTCGGACAGCGCCGTCACACCGATCGTGGCTAGCGTCACGCGCGGCCGTGAGGGCCGCTCCGGGGGCGGCGCAGGCGGGGTGTCGCTCGGCGTTGCTGACAGCGCTGGCTCGTCCAACAAGCTGCTCGCTGCCAGGCGTTGGACTCCCACGATTAGGTCGAGCCGACCGCCAACGGCAAGCACTGACGCGGCGAGCGAGTCTGGGCGCAATTTGCCCGCGGGCAGCACGATGGCGAGATGAGTGCGCGCGCGGGTCAGTGCTACGTAGGACAGCCGTTGTCGTTCGGCTCGCGCGCGCGCTTGTGAGTCCTCCGTCGCGCGACGCGATAGCGGCGTGGCAAGCGTGCCTGCCTCGGTGATGTGGCGAATCACCAGCGACGTGTCGCGCTCGCCGCGCAGCAGCGAAATCGGCGCGGAATTGGGCCGTTCCGAGGACCCCGTGTCCAGCACGATCGTGGTAGGGAAGGCTAAGCCCTTGCTGCCGTGAATCGTGAGCAGACGAACCGCGTCGTCGTCGTCGGAGAACACCGCGGCCTCGGCCTCGTCGGTCTCGTTGTCGATCTGGCGCTCTAGCCAGCGCACGAAGCTTTGTAAGCTCCCGCCTTGGCGAGCTGCGATCTCGAGCAGGCGCTGTACATTGCCAAAGCGGGTTCGTCCGCGGGGCAACAGCGAGTACAACGCTTCGAGCTGGAAGCGATCGACGATCATCGCCAGGGCGTCGCGCGGCGAGAGTCGCGGCGCGACCTGGCCGAGCTCGAGCAGCCGCTCGCGCAGGGTGTTTACGGCGCTGCAATCGGAGGGATCGCTGAGTCGCGTTGCGTCCCAGTCGCGCGCACGGTCGAGGCCGTGACGCGGGGTGGATTGCTCGGCGAGCGCGCGATCGCTCAGCCCGCCCAGCGGACCGCGCGCGACAACGGCCAGTGCGTGGCGGTCCCCAGGATCGATCTGTAGCCGCAGCGCGGCGAACAAATCGCGCAATTCGGGCGTGGCGTACAGTGCGCGGCCGGCGACCACGAACGGGATATTCAGGCGATCCAGCGCCAGCTCCAGCAACGGCAACGTCGACCTGCGACGCGCGAGCAGGGCGATGTCTGAAAACGGCGTTCCGGAACGGGACAAACGCGCGCACAGCCCGGCTGCGGCGAACGCGCTGCGCAGCGGGCCCTCGGCGTTTCGCACCACGGCGGGAGCCGCCGGGTCGGGAGCTTGGCCATCGTCCTCGACCAGGGTGACCGTGCCCGGCGGCTTGTCGTCGTTGATAGCCGGCAAGACGAGCGCCTCGGCTGGCGTGTAACGGATCTCGAAAGCGCGTTCCGGGCGTTCGCAAAAATCCGTGCTCGCGATTGTATTGACGGCTTCCAGAATTGCTCGGGACGAGCGGTAATTCTCCGTCAGAGTGTGAAAATCAGCGACAGGCGCGGAGTTGGTCGACACGCCGCGCAGCTCGAGCTGCTCGGCCGCCGCCGAACCGGCGAGCTCGGCGGCAAGCTGAGCAAATACCGAAACCTCTGCGCCGCGGAACGCGTAGATCGACTGTTTGCGGTCGCCGACCACGACCAGCCCACGCGGACTGATGTCGCTCGGCGCCGGAACGTTGCCCGCTTTGCGACGTGCAATCGACTTCGGTCGTTCGCGCAGCAAGAGCAGGAGATCGCGTTGCACGCGGCTCGTATCCTGAAACTCATCGACCAGCAGGACTTCAATCCTCTGACTCGCAACTCTGGCAAGGTCTGGGTGATCTCGCAGTCCGTCGCGTGCGAGTCGGAGTACGTCGCCAAAGCCCAACGTGCCGTCGTTGCGGCGTCGCTTGATTAGCTCGGCCTGAATCGCCGCGAGCAGCGCGTTTGCGCCCCGCGCGTCGCTGTCGAGTTGTTCGGCCCGCTCGGCGTGCTCGACCAGCGATAACAACCGCTCGCGCTTGGTCGACCCCGAAAGGCCCTCTTGAAACGCGTCCAGGCCGTCCCAAAAGCTTAGACTCTTGATGGTCTTCGACGCGCGAACTTCGGCGAAATCGCTCAAGGCCGCGCGCAGTCCGGCGAAGTCCCGCACCTCGAGCGCGTTTAGTGCGGCTCTTGCCGGCGCCGTCAATGCGCACGGATCGGCGGCGGCGATGCTCTGACACACGGCGCAGAGTGCGCCAAGCTGGCGCGCCGCGTCGGCGACGTGGTCGCCCGTGCTCAGCGCCTCCGCGGGCAACCCTTCTTCGTCCAAACGCCCGAGGAGGACCGTGATCTCGTTTCGTGCGCGGTCCAGCCCGAAGCAAGCGTCGAGCAGTCGCGATGCCGCGCTCGACAGAGGACCGGACAACGCTCCGTCGAGCACGTCGTCGATGCTGCGCTCAGCGTCCGAAAACGCCTGTTCCTCGTCCAAAATAGAGAAATTGGGCGACAGCCCCAGCTCCAGCGCGTGTCGCCTCAGGATACTGGCGGCGAGGCCGTGCAGCGTGTCGATGGTGGCACGTGGCAGCTCGTCGAGCACGGAGCGCGCGCGCACCGAAAGCTCCTTTGCGGACAGCCCGCGTTCGGCCGCGAGCGCCGCCAGCGAATCGTTGGCAGCGGTTTCGGGTTTCGATAGCACGTCCAGGCGCGATTCGAGCCGCTCTCGGATTTCGGCTGCGGCGGCGCGCGAGAACGTCGTG
>DATCFJ010000596.1:0-8043 GCA_036509605.1 Polyangiaceae bacterium
TTCCGTCGTGTGTTCGAGTCGAACATGATTGGCCTCACCTTCTTTCGCACCAACGGCGAAGTCTTGGAGGCCAATGACGCGGTGCTGGCGATCATGGGCTACTCGCGCGCGGATTTCGACGCCGGCGAGCTCAACTGGCGCAAGAGCACGGTGCCCGGCTTCGAACACCTCGACGAAAAGGCACTCAGTGAGCTGGCGTCGAACGGCGTGTGCGTCCCGTTCGAGAAGGAGTTCTTTCGCAAGGACGGCAGCCGCGTGCCAGTTCTCCTGGGCGGCGCATCGCTCAGTGAAGCGAGCGGCGCTGGCGTCGCATTCATGCTCGACCTCAGCGAACGAAGACAAAATCAAGAGGACCGCGAGCGGCTACAAGCCCAGCTCCTCCAGGTGCAAAAGCTGGAGAGCTTGGGGGTGCTCGCAGGGGGTATTGCGCACGACTTCAACAACCTGCTCACCGCTATTCTGGGCAGCGCATCCGCGGCAATGCTGAGCTTGGCGAATGAGAACCCAGCGCGTCCCGATCTCGACAACGTGATTTTGGCCTCTCGGCGCGCGGCCAATCTAACGCGCCAATTGCTGGCTTATTCGGGTAAAGGGCACTTCGAGGTCCGCCCGATCGATCTTTCGGTGCACGTGCGCGAGCTGGCCACGCTGCTCGAGACCACGATCTCGAAGAAGGTTCAGCTGCGGCTCGAGCTCACCCAAGATTTGCCCGCGGTCGCGGCTGACATCGCCCAAGTTCAGCAAGTCGTGATGAATCTCGTGATCAATGGCGCCGAGGCGATTGGCGATCAACGCGGCACGGTGTTGGTCGCCACGGGTGTGCAGGCCATCGACGAGTTCTACGTGCAAAGCTTGTTCTCGAGCGAGGGCATCGCGTCCGGCACGTACGTTTACCTGGAGGTGCACGACACCGGCTGCGGCATGGACGAAGCCACCAAGGCGCGTATCTTCGATCCCTTCTTCACGACCAAGTTTACCGGTCGCGGCCTCGGCCTGGCCGCCGTGATGGGTATCGTGCGCGGGCACAAGGGCGCGATGAAAGTGTACTCGAGCCCCGGCAAAGGCACGACGTTCAAAGTCTTCTTCCCAGCCAGCGACGCCGTCGCCGTGGGCCCGTCCCCGGAGGTGACGTCGTTTCGCGGTGAGGGCCTCGTGCTCGTCATCGACGACGATCAAGGCGTACGCGAAGCCGCGAGTCGGCTGCTCGAGTTCTTCGGTTTCCGCGTGCTGCAGGCCACCGACGGGCGCCACGGCGCGGAAGTGTTCCGCCAGCACGAAAGCGAGGTCGTGCTGATCATTTTGGACATGACCATGCCCGAGATGAACGGTGAGGAGACATTCCGGGCGATCCGCCGCCTGCGTTCGGACGTTCCGGTGATCCTGACCAGCGGCTACAACGAGATCGAGGCGACTCGCCGCTTCACAGCCAAAGGCCTGGCTGGCTTCCTACAAAAACCGTTCACACCCAAGGAGCTGACGCAGAAGCTCGCTCTGGCGCTCAAACCCGGCTCACGCGGTTCGGGCTAGAGTCTCCCAAAAACGTGCCCGTGCCCGTGCCCGGCGACAGGCCGACATGAGATGGGCTCTGTCTTTATTTTGATGGTCACGCGTCGCGTCGCGGGCCGTCAGAGCCTTCGGCATCGCTGTGCGGGTGCCAACCGCCAAGTCGCCAAGAACGCCAAGGGGAATGAGAGTGATGGACTGAGCGGTGCGCATGGATTACGCCAAGATCTTGGCGCTCTTGGCGCTCTTGGCGACTTGGCGGTTCGCCTCTCTCGCGAGCTCACTTGGACGCCGAAGGCTTTGCCGTCAGTGGCGGGCTCGGTGACCATCCATCCCCTGGCTGCTTGCCGTCGCTCGGCTTGAACTCACTGCGGCTGCGTGCTGAACTCTCCCGGTGCGCATCGCGCTCATCTATCCGCCGCCTTGGAAAATTCCAGGGCCTGGCGAGCTGCCTGACACGAACGGTGATGGCCCGCCCGCGGACTATCAAGCCGGCGACTTAGACGCGGATTTTTTCCAGACCCCGTACGGCTTGTTTTCGCTGGGCGCCCAGGCGCTCCGCGCCGGACACCAAGTCAAAGTCCTGAACCTGTCCGGCTTTGCTTGGAGCAAGGTGGAGGAGGTAATTGCTTCGCTCGACGCCGAGCTGTTCGGCATGTCGTGTTGGACTTCCAACCGTCGCGGCGTCGCGCTGGTCGCGCAAGCCATCAAGCGTTCTCATCCGGCGGCGCACGTGCTGATCGGCGGGCCGCACGCCACGCCGCTCGGTCGAGAGATGCTCGAGCACTATCCGGAGATCGACACCGTGTCGCTGGGCGAGAGCGAAGACACATTCATGGAGCTCGTGGCGCGCCTGGAGGCCGGCCTTGATCCGCGTGATGTGCCCGGCACGTTGTATCGAAGCCCAGCGGGCGTCGTGACTGCGCCCGCGCGCGGCTCGATCGAAGATCTGGATGCGCTGGCGTCGCCACACGAATACTTCGACACCCACATCGTGATGACGTCGCGCGGCTGCCCTTGGCAGTGCACCTTCTGCGGCGCCGAGACCACCTGGGGCCGCGGCTTTCGTGGGCAGTCCGTGCCGTACGTGCTGGACGCCCTGGAGAAAGCCATCGCGCGTTTGCGCGTCAAGATGGTGCAGGTCAAAGACGACACGTTCACCACCAACAAGAAGCGCGTGCTCGAGCTGTGTCAGGGCATTCGAGAGCGGAACATGCAGTTCCTCTGGAGCTGCGACACGCGCGTCGACGTGCTCAGCGACGACCTACTGCGGGAGATGCGGCTGGCGGGTTGCCAGCGCCTGAGCCTCGGCGTCGAGACGGGCTCTGCGAGCATTCTGAAGAACATCAACAAGAAGATCACGATCCAGAAGATCGAAGCCGCCGCAGCGATGGCCAAGCGCGTCGGTATTCAGGTTCGCTTCTACATGATGCTCGGTAACCGGGGCGAGACCGCGGAGACCTTCCAGGAGACGCTCGAGTTTCTGGCCCGGGTGAAGCCGCACCAATACATCTTCTCGTGTCTGACCATCTACCCAGGCACGGAGGATTTTCAGCAAGCCGAGCGGGAAAAGTGGCTCGATCGCGAAGTCTACTTCCGCCAAGACTTCCAAGAGTTCAAAGTCCCTTTCGACGCCACGGACGACGTAACCAAGCTCCTCGACGGCTGGTTTGCGGAGAACAAGGGCCTACAAGACTACTACCGCGAGGGCGTGCCCGAATACCAAGCCATCCTCGCCCACCTGGGCGACTACCACGCGGCCCATCTGGATCTCGGCGGTGCCTACTTTCGCGAGGGGGATCTGGAACGCGCCGAGCTCCACGTGCGTCGCGCGCTCGATCTCGGTACGCCGGTGCCGGGGCTCGCGCTCAATTACTTGGGTTGCATCGCCTTCCAACGCGGCGACATCAGCGGCATGCAGGGTCACTTCCTGTCCGCAGCCCGGCTCGATCCACAACACTTGGTGTTGATCGAGAACGTGCAGGCCGCTCGCGCTTGGTTCAAGGCGGGCGGTCCCAAGCTGGGACTACCGCTCCACCTCGTCGGTAAGCATGATTTCCAATTGTTTGAACGCACCTCGCAACCCGCGCTGCCGGGGCCGCTGCCTGACGATTACGCGCAGTGGGACACACCGCTGACGCAGCCGCGTGACGCCGAGCGCGAGCAAATCGAAAACCTGCACGGCAGCGTCGTCGATCGCCAGCGCCAGCCGATCAATTTTCGCTCGCGCCGCCTGCCCGTGTTGTGAAATCGCCGCGTATCTCGGGCGTGGTGGGCAATTGCCCACGAATTCTGCCCGGTCATTAACTCTCGAGAGTGATGCTGCAGAATTTGGCGTGCGAAAAGCTAGACAATGCGCCGACCAGGATCGGCGTCGGTATCAGTTCCTGTGCCATTATGTCTCATTGGTAGTTTTGACTCACATACTCGTTTTCGGAGATTGACATTCTGCTTCGTCATCGCCTACATCCGCGAGATGGCGAACATCAGTGACACGATCCGCTCCGCTCTCGACGCGTTCGTGGACGACATTTCGAATTTGATTCAGCAAGCTGCTTTGGAGTCCGTCGAGGCAGCCCTCGCTGGCGCGAGCAGCATTCCTGGCCGTCGCGGCCGAGGCGCGCGCGGCGCCGTCGCTCCCTCCTTCGCGGCACTCGCGCAGAGCCGCAAGAAGGGCGCCAAGCGCACCCCCGAAGAGCTCGAACAGTTGATCAAGAAGCTTCACGGCTATATCGCCAAGAACCCCGGTCAACGCATCGAGCAGATCGCGGCGAGTCTCGATATCAGCACCAAGGAGCTGAATCTGCCAGCCAAGAAGCTGATCAGCGAGAAGAAGCTTTCGACCAAAGGTCAGAAGCGCGCCACGACTTACTTCGCCAAGTGATCCGGAAAGTCGACGTGCAGGCGGTTCCCGTCAGGGTCCCGTAGGTTGAGCTGACGGGTCTCGGTGCCGACCAGCTTCGAGATTCGGTGTTCTACATTTGCCGCGTTCAGCGCCGCCACGAGCTCCTGGAAGCCGTCGGCGCTGAACGCGAAGTGCTCGAGCGCGAGCGCGCCGCTTGGACTTGCCGCGTGTTCGATTTCGACCAAGTGCACCACTGGATGCTCGCCGCAGTACAGCCAGGCGCCGCCGAACCCGAACGCCGGCCGCGGCCCAAGTCGTAAGCCGAGCACATCGCAATAGAATTGGGTCATGCCCGCGAGGTTCGCGGTGCGCAGGTTGACGTGGTCGAGGAACCGCAGGGCCATCGCGGGCTAAGCTACACCTGAATCGGCCGTTGCGCGCGCTCGAGTATTATTCACTGAACGCGAGCGGGTAGTCGGGGTCGCCGGGCAGCTTGCCGTTCACGCGGACGGCGCGCACTTCAGCCGTCAGCTGGGCGGGGCGTGCGTAGCTGATGGCGCCGGGCAAGCGGCCAATCAAGCGCAGTAGTAGAGACAGCGAGTCGACCGAGCGCGGCGGTCCGGATAGCCCGCGGATCTTGCGGTCGATCCAGAACTGACTGACCTCGTCGGCGGACATGCCGAGCACGATCTTGTCGAACGCCACGCGATCCGTGGTGTGGGGCGGATGGTTGAACGGAACATAGCGCTGGCCGGCGCCGTCGCTGTCGCCCTCATTCGTGAACACGCGTTGCAGCTCGGAAAGGCTGATGTCTTGCACATTCGAGGTCTTGGCCACGACCACCGCCAGTACGACACGCTCCGAGGCCCGCGCGACTCGCTCGGCGCTCGGCAACGAGAGCAGCAGCAGGCACGCTAGGCACAGCGCCAACCGTGCGCCGAGCCTACGAGCAAACCAGGATGAGCGCCCCTGAATCATTTCAAAAGGCCCACGCCACTTGTGACGCCCAAACGCGGAGGGGGCTCAAGCCGAGACCGCCGCTACCGGCGCCGCCAAAATGCGTGAAGGTGACTTCTGTCTTCAGTACGACAGCCGGTGTCGGCCGAATATTCAAACCAAGCTGAGCGCCCAAGACGGGCGGCACGAGCGGATTATCTGGCGCAAAGACGTACTGCAGCATGGCGTAGGGCATGGTTTGCACCCACGGCGTGCGATAGCCCACCAGGCCGTACGCCCCCCAACGGCGGTAGTCCGCCTGAAAGCCCTGTTGGCCAATCGCCACCTGCGCGCGGGGCCGCCCGCCTTGCGAGTAGTTCGCTTCGTTCACGATGGCTTCGCCCTGAACGAGCAGGTGCTTCCACTGCCACTTCAGATCGGCACCGAGCGAGAACTCTTGGTACTTCGAAATCGTCGTGAGCTGTTGGTCGACGACAGGATGTCCGTCCTTGCTGGTCAAGACGTACTTGGCCGAGCGATCGTAGTATCCGCCGCGGTAGAAGGCGGTGCCGAAGGTCAGCGAGCCAAACGCCTCAGTCTTCAGGTACAGGCGGCCGCCGACGGCCTTGTCGTCGTTGAAATCTTCGTACTCCACGGAGCCGCGGCCGTTCGACAGTGTCAGGTGGTAACCGATCTCGAACGGATCGAAGAATTTGCTGCCGTACAGCTGAATGCCAGTTTGGTGCGCGGGGAAGAGCTCGTCAGCGACGGCCACGGGCGCTCGAATGCCAATGATGGCTGGCGTGCCATGGTCGACGTTCCAGATCCCGTAGGGGGTGAGGAATTGGCCGACTTGCACCTTGAATAAGCTGCCGAACTCGTGCTCGACCCAGATACGCTCGATGCGAATGCCGCCCCAGTGAATCGGCTCTTCGAAGCCCGCATAGTCGAGCACTGTAGTGTCCGTGCGGACGATGTCGCCGGTTTGGGTATTGTTTGTGGTCGCGCCGTTCGGCAGATACATGAAGCGCACTTCGCCGAGCGCGCGCCACGAGTCTCCGAGGTTGGAGCTCATGTACAGATTGAAGTTGCCAACCGCGAACGAGTTAGTCGGAAAATAGAAGCGGTTCCAAACGCTCGACTTGGGCACCAACAGGCGCAGGTAGGTCATGTCTGCGAAGCCGTACAGGTCGAGCCGGTGCTGCGCTTCGGTCTCGGCGGTATCTTCGCTCGTGAAGCTGTCCGCGGTCGTTTCGGCGGGGAGCTCCGTCTCGGCTGCTGCGGTGGTCGGGATGGCGGGCGTTACCGCCGGGAGCGGTGCGCCGTCCAATGGCGCGGGGCTCGCCGCCGGTGCCGCCTCGGCGGCCGTCGGTGGCGTCGCCGTCGCCGGCATCGCGGAGGCAGGGCCCGTCGCGGAAGCGGGTGGCGTCGCGGAAGCGGGGGCCGTATCCGCCGCCCGCGCCTCTCGAGAGCTCAATGCCGCGAGCATTGCCAGCGCTGCCAGAGACGCTGCTCCGCCGGGTCGTGCTTTCATGCCCAGACCATTTCGTCGCAAGCTCCGTAAGCCACCATCTTCTCCCCTAAACGGATCGCCGGTGTACGAAGTTGAGACTGGGGACGATCGCCGGTGCGAGTCTTCCCGACATCCGCGCACTTTTAAACGATACTAAGACTTGGGGCTGACTGAAGGCGGCGGCATCGAAAGGCGGTCTCGGGTGCAGGCGGTGAGGGAAGCGCGCAGGGCGCTTTCTATCTCCGCCGGTGGGCTTTGCCCACCCACGCTGGACAGCCATAGCGCGTCCAGGGCCTCGTTCTGAAACGTGTCGATGCGGATCTCCTCCGGAAACAACACGAAACCCGCGAGGTGCGCCAGCAGCGAGGCCAAGAACCCGACGCGATCCCGAGCTTGGATGCGCAGCGATAGTGCCCCTACACGTTCGCTCGAGCGCGTCAGCTCGAAGCCCTCCAGCTCCAAGCTGACCACCGAGGAAGCATCGCTCGGATCGCGAGCGAGCGCGAGGAAGTCGATCTGCTCCAGCTCGTCGTAGCTTGCGCCGCGCATCTCGAACGTCGCCGACCAGCGGCGCTCGGCACCGCGTCGCGCTTTGCCGCGCACGATGTCTAGGCTCAAGCGCGCGGCGGCGCGGGTGAAGTTGCTCAGCCAGCCAACCGGCATCGTGTCCCAGAGCTCGACGCGGTGCGGGCCGTCAACCATACGGGTGATACGGACGCCGGATTTCTCGTTCGTCTGCGACGGATCTGCCCAAGCATCGACAACCACGCTCGGCATCGTGCGCGGCGCCCCTTTTCCCAGGGGTTTCCCAGACACTTCGTGGCAGCCGTGCGCGCTCAGCGCTTGGGGCCGCGCGGCTGATACAGCTCGCGATGCGCCTCAGACAGCAGCTCGCGCAACGGAAAGCCCTCCGGCGCACGACTCAGGTCGACTCTGGCGATGTTTTCCGGCGTGGCGTAGTCACCGGGCACCCAGTCGTCACCGGGCGTGAACATGTTGTAGCGATACGAGCCGAACGTGCGCATGTCGTAACACTTGAGCATGCGGCGGAAGCGCAGCACCTCGGGGATGTTGATGCCGGAGGGGTCGTCCTCCAGCTCGAAGCCGTCGTACGCGGCATATGGGTCGCATAGTAAGCGCGCGTTCAGGCGCTGCTCGATCGCAAGATCAGCCGGTGATAACGGCGGCGTGACGGGAAAAATGCCGGGGATGCCCGCGAAGTGCTCGGGCTGATTCATGCCGAAGC
>DATCFJ010000597.1:0-3276 GCA_036509605.1 Polyangiaceae bacterium
GCCGTGGCTTGGGTCGATCTGACTCAGTATGTTTCGCTGTATCCGCGCCTGCACACGATCTTGGAGCTCGCGGCAGCGCTGTTCCTCGGCGCGGCGGTTGCATTGAAGCTCGAAGCGCTGACGCGCCGCTTCCCGCGAGGCGAGACGGTCGTGCGCTGGGTCGGCGCGCTAGGTAGTGCTTGGCTGATGCTGTTCCTTGTCGTGCCCGGGATCCGGATTCGCGTCGACGACTGGCTGCGTCACGTTTGGCTGGAAGAGGCGTATGTCGGTCGCGTGCTGCGCCGCGAGCAGATCGCCGAAGCATTCTTCAAGGACCCGCTGCATTGGCGCGGCCTTTACATGTCGCGCGTGGCACGGCTGAGAGAACGCTTTCCGCTCGGTGCCCCGAGCAGCGCGCCCGAGTGGCTGACTCCGCCACCCGTAGCGCCCGAGCTCAGCGCCCAGATCGAGGCCTTGCGCGGGCCGAAGCGCGGCTACAACGTGATCGTCTACTACGTGGACACGTTGCGGAACGACGTCGCGCGCGATCCCAAGCTGATGCCTAACTTGGCGCGCTTTGCCGAGCACTCGCTAGACTTTCGCGGTGCCTACGCGGCCGGCTCGGACACGCTTCGCTCGTTGCCCGCGCTCACCGGCGGCAACTACGACGTCTCGAGCACGCCCGACAACGATCTACTGCGCGTCGCCAAACGCGCCAATTACGACCGCGCGCTGGTGATAGCGAAGTCAGCGCATGAGTTCATCGGCAAGCTGCGCCCGGATTTTCACTTCGACCACGCGGTCGATGTCCCGGACTACCCGGCGGCCTTGCAAGTCTGGGGCTACGGTGCTCAGCAGACCACCGCTGGGCCAGTGGTCGATCGTGGGCTCGAATTCCTGAGCGCGCGTCGCCATACGGATAAACCGTTCCTGCTCTGGCTGTTCAACTTCGACCAGCACAACTGGCACGAGCTCGATTCCAAGTACGTCGAGCAGATGGCCGCGCAGCATCACATCGACCAGGATCCGCATCAGCAGGCGTGGCGTTATCAGGCCGTCGCCGCCGGAGTCGACGCCGAGTTCGGTCGCTTTTTGAAGGAGCTGGAGCGTCGCAAACTGATGGACGACACAGTGGTGTTGTTCGTCTCCGATCACGGTGAATCGCTGGGGCGCGACGGCTTTTGGGTGCACTCTGTCTTTCTGTGGGAGCAGCTCGTCCGCGTGCCACTCGTGATTCACGCCCCGGGGCTCGGGGCGCGCCGCATCGACGAACGGGTCTCGCTGATCGACGTCGCACCCACGCTCGCGCCGTACATGCAAAGCGACGCGTCGAGCGCGGGCTATCAAGGGGAGGACTTGCTCCGTTACCTAGTGCCGGACCATCCGCCGCGCCGGCTCCCGCTGCTCCTGACCGCAGCCTCCAAGGACGTGCTGGTGCGAGTTGGTATCGTGGATCCGGTGCGTGACTGGAAGGTCGTGCTGTCACTCGAGGCGGCGCTGCCCGAGCTGTACGACCTGGGCGCCGTGGAGCCGGACGCCGCCAACTTGGCCGACGAGCACCCCCGCACGACGCTGCAATTGCTGCGCGCTTTGTATCATTCGCCGGTCTTTCCGCGGTCCGCGGAGGACTTCGACGTGCGCGACACCAAACAACAGAAAGCAGAATACGCGGCCGAGCCGCACTGAACGCTCAGCTCGATGTGACGCGAGGTAGCGCGAGCGCGGCTTCTTCGCGCACGAATTCGTCGGCATCGTGAGCGCGCGCGCAAGTGAGCGATTGCAGCGCGTGCTCACGCGCCGGCTCCCCAATTTCGCCAAGCGCCCAAGCGGCATGGCCGCGCACCAGCGCACTCGTGTGAGCCGACAGCGCGCGAGCGAGTGGGATGACGGCGCGAGGGTCCTTGCTGTTGCCGAGCGCCACGGCGGCGTTGCGCGCGAGCTGAGCCCGGTGCGTGCGCCGCAGCGCCGTCCCTTTGACGAGTTGCCTGTATCGCGCGGAGCCAAGCTCCAACAGGCCGATCAGGTCAGGGGCCGCCAAGCTCGGACGCGCGGCCAGCTCTGGCGCCGACGGCTTGCCATCGGCGCTGGCATTGAATGGGCACACGTCTTGGCAAACGTCGCAGCCAAACACGCGCAGGCCGATCAGCGATCTGAGCTCGCGCGGGATCGGCCCATTGTGCTCAATCGTTAGGTACGAGATACAACGGCGCGCATCGATCACGTGCGCGTCGACGATCGCGCCGGTCGGGCAAGCGTCGAGGCAGAGACGACACGCGCCGCAGCGCGGCGCCATGGGCGCGTCCGCGGTGATCTCGGCGTCGACCAAGAGCTCGCCCAGCATCACGTAGCTGCCTACGCCGGGGATGATCGTCATCGTGGATTTCGAGGCGAAACCGAGCCCGGCGCGCTCTGCTGCGGCGCGCTCCAAAAGCGGCGCGGTATCGACGCAATGTCGCGCCAACACCGGGCGACCGAGCAAGTTGGCGACGGCGTCGGCAAGCCGGCGAAGCTTCTTGCGCATCACGTCGTGATAGTCGTCGCCACGCGCGTAGCGGGCCACGATGCCCGTCAAAGGCTCGCCGTCCTCCGCACGACGTAGCGGCACCAAGCCCGGAGTCGCTGGGTAGGCGAGGGCGACGGCGATCAACGTCTTCGCCTCGGACAGCAAGCGGCGCGGGTCGTGACGTTCGCCGACTAGGTAGTCCATCTCGGCGTGGCGCCCTTCGAGCAGCCAGACCGACAAGCGCTCGGCGCCGAGCTCTAGCGGGTCAATTCCCGCAAACCCAACGCGCACGAAGCCGAGCTCCTGGCCTGCCGCCCGGACGCGCTCTGCCAACTCGCTGGCCGACAGCGCCTCGCTCGGCGCAGCAACGGCCGGTCGGTGCACGCGCGCGCCGTCCAGCCCGTGGGCTTCGCTGAGGGGTTGAGACACGGGTTCTGGCGGCATTTTGCGAGATTCGGGAATAACTTGCGGCGCTCCGGGGTCCCAGGCGACGCGAGAGTGTGCTAACGGCGGGGCCTCGGAAGCCAGCGGGGCCGGCCCCGATTCATCTTCGGTAATACCGTGATCGAGATCCAGGAACTTTATAAGTACTACGGCGACCGCCGCGCGATTGGGCCACTTTCCACCAGCATCGCGCAGGGGGAAGTGATTGGCCTGCTCGGGCTCAACGGCGCCGGAAAAACCACCACGTTGCGCGTTCTCGCCTGCGACCTGTTGCCTACGAGCGGCAGCGTGCGCGTCGCCGGGCTGGATGTCGTGGAGCAGCCGGACGGCGTGCGAGCAAAGGTCGGCTA
>DATCFJ010000598.1:0-2761 GCA_036509605.1 Polyangiaceae bacterium
CGATCTGCACCTCTCGCTCGGCTACGAGAGCACTTGGACGTCGTCCGTCATTCGGCGCGACACCTCGCTCGCGCAGCCAGGCCTGAGCACGGGCGGCTTCACGCAGAGCAACCTGAACGCGGCTCAGTACAAGCAGACTACGGGCCGGCTGCTGACGCGCGCAGACATCGGCCTATACAAGGACGTGGCGCTCGTCATCCGCGTGCCCATCATCTTGTCCGACGATCGCCAGCTGAGCGGCGTCGCCGGCAGCGAGGCACAGCAGACCGTCGCGCTAGCCGGCGATCCGGGCGAGCAATTGTTCCGGCTGCCGTTCAAATCCCCCACGCGCAGCGGTATCGAATACCTCGCCGTCGGGCTCGACGCAGGCATCATGAACCAGGCCCGAGACGCCACGAAGCCCACCTGGGTCATCGGCGTAGAAGGCCGCTTCAGCGTGTCGGAGCCGATGCACGCCTGCAACACGAACACTGGCGGCCTGAATCAGGCGGGCGGGCAAGTGCAGTGCGCGTACTCGTCCGACATCAACCGCAACGGCAAGTCCGGCGAATATCCGAATGCCGACACGCATGGGCCGTTGGAAGGTCAGTTCAGCGGGGGTCGCGCACCCGGCGTGAGCCGCGGCACCACTGGCCTGGAAGCGCACACCTATCTGTCGCGCCGGCTGAAGTACATCGAGCCGTACGGCGGCTTCCGCAGCCTAATCGAATTTCAGAACAGCTCGAGCGACTACGGCTCCACTGATCTGAAAGGCGTGCTCGCCAATCACCCCCCGCTGCGCGGCACGCTGCTCTTCGGCGTAAACGTCATGCCCTGGGAAATCCCGGATCAATTCCAGCGCCTCACGCTCGATTTCCGCTTCACCGGCACCTACGTCTCCGAAGGTCGTGACTACTCCGAGCTGTTCGACGCCCTCGGCTCGAGCGACGCGCCTTCACTGCGCGCGCCGAACTACGCCGACTATCAGCCGTGCACGCCAGGCGCGAACTGCGGGCAGAGCACCTCGGTCGTGAATCCGCAATCAGAGAAGGTGTACTTCACCGGGATCTCCGACGTGCAGCAGCACGGGACGTACCGGCTGAGCACCGAATTTACGTGGCAAGCCGGCGAGTACATCAAGTTCCATGTCGGCGGCGGCTACACGTTGGTGCAGTCGCACTTCATCACCTTCGACCAAGCGTGCAATCCGAACTTCTCGGGCGATGCCGGCAAAGCCGGGCCGTGCCACGACCAAACCGCGACCGCGAGCGCGACCACGGTCTCCGGCACGCCTAACCCGAACTACCGGCGAACCATCAACGACCCCGGACAGCGCTTCAAAGTGGACGATTCCCATGCCGTTGACGCATGGATCAACGCCACGGTGATGTTCTAGGGCACGGGCGAGGCCTTTCGCCATGCAAAGGTTTGCGATTGCAGCGGCGTTCGGTGCGACGCTCCTCTCCGCTTCCGGGGTCGCGCTCGCCGGCCCGAACGACGCGATCCTGCTGCCGACGTCCATGCCGGACAAGGCGGAGCTCGCCTTGCATCCGGACAGCAGCGAACAGCTCGGCAAGCTGGCTCGCCAAGTCGACGCCATTCTGAGCGAAGCCGTTCAGGATCTGGGCCTGACGCTGACAGTGTCGGACCGCTCGCGCGACGTGCCGAGCGACGACGCGTTGGTCGAACGCGCTCACGATTCGTGGTTGATCTCACCGCGCGTGAGCTTGGAGGGTAGCGGCGTGCGGCTGCGCATCATCGCCGTCGCGCCTGGACAGAACGTGCTTCGTGAACGCACCCAGCACGTCGACGCTGCAACTCTGGAAGTGCGCGCCAATGTGATGATGCGCGACGTGGTGCACAGCGTGGAGCCGGGCGCGGGCGGCAAAGCCGCGCGCCCCGTGCCCGAACCGGTGCTCGACTCGGAGGCACCGCGCTCGCAAGGTCGTGCCGTTTTGGCCCTAAATTCAGCGGTCATCGGCGGCTACGTCGGATTTTCGCTGCAACACGCCAGCGGCTCGGACGACGCTCGTTTGACCTATCCGTTGGTCGCCCTGGGTACCGGCATCGGCCTGGGTGCCTCGATGCTCGTCGCCGACGAATGGGACATCACCCTCGGCGACGCCTGGTTCTTGTCGGCCGGCGCTTGGTGGCCAATAGCCTCCGGCGTGCTGCTCGCCAAGAGCTACCACGTGCAAGACGAAGATCGCTACGTGTACGGACTAGTGGCGGCGTCGGCGGGCGTGACGCTGAGCGCAGCCGCGCTCAGCTTCAAGCCGATGAGCGAGGGCGGCGCAGTGCTCGCACACTCGGGCGGCGCCGCAGGCACGCTCATCGGCGGCCTGACCGAGATGGCCTATCGCGGCAGCACCCAGCTGACGCCCGAGCGAGGCATCGGCTATGGCGCCGGCATCGGCGTCTTGGCAGCGGGCGTACTTGCGACTCAAGTGAAAGTCACGTCGTCGCGCATGTTGCTGATCGATCTGGCAGCGAGCTTGGGCGCGCTCACCGGCGCGGCGGCAGCGAGCCCGCTGCTACTCGTGAAGGAGAAGGAGAGCGCAGGGCGTAATCGGCTCTGGCTCGCCAGCATCGCGACGGGCACCGTGATCGGCGGTGGCATCGGTTGGCTCTCGACCCGCGGCGGAGGCCACTCGGATTCCGGTCAAGCTCCGCACGCAGCGCCCTATTTCGCCATGGAACCCGCCGACCAAACCCGCGGCACACGCGGATTCATGAGCCTCGGAGTGCAGGGTCTGTGGTGAGCTCGCGCCGAGTCGAGCTC
>DATCFJ010000599.1:0-6356 GCA_036509605.1 Polyangiaceae bacterium
CCTTCGCCAAGCGCCGCTCGAGATCGGCGAGATCCTTGTTCACCGCGGCCAGCCGTTCGGCGTCGATCTGATCGCCGCCGTCTTTCACGTAGCGCGTCATCGAATCTCGCGCTTCGACGTACTCGCGCAGCTGAAAATACGTTTGGCCGATGTTGTACAGCACCTTGTAGTTCGGCTTGAGCTCGTAGGCGCGCTCGAACTGCACCAGAGCCGCGTCAAAATCCCCGTCTTTATACAGCTTCGTGGCTTGCCCGAAGTGCTCGCGCGCCTGCAGCGTGACGTCTTCCGACGCGGGCGGAGCCGTGCTGGCGGGTACGTCGGCGCTTGCCGGCACGGTGACGAGCGAGCCAATGAGCAACGGAGTGAGAGCTAGAGCGCGCAGGTTCATGGGGTTCCGATCACTTAGCGTAGGGGTCTGAGTCGTCGATCGGCCGCGCGCCGGTGGCGGCGCCTTGATGAGTCAGCGGTGCGGCGGTGGCCGCACCAGCTGTCGTGCTCGGTGCACCGGTCGAGTCGCCCGCGTGCTTGCCGCCACCCGCCCTAGGGGCCAGAGCGGCCGCGGCGCCACCGCCCCTCATCGCCGGCGCGGCCTTGTCCACCTGTAGCGCGATCAGCAGATCTAGATCTTGATCGAAGCGGACCATGCGCGCCTCGGTGACGCGCCCGAGGCAGCGCACTTCGAGCCGACGCAGCGCAACATCCTTGGGAAATCGCCCGGAGAACGGGTTGCCGTCGAGCCGCGCACCGTCCAACAATATCTCGCTATCGGCGGGTGTGGCCGCGACCTTCAGCGTGATCAACACCTGCGCCTTGGCGGGCTCGCTCGCGTGTTGCGCCGCCGCTGACTCAGCGGCCTGTACGCCGCCGGTTGCCTTCGCTTGTTGCGCGGAGTCGCTGAGCCAGCGCCCGGCCACGCCGGCCAGCGCCGCCACGCCCACGAGCGCCGCGATCCACCTGCCTTTGCTTGGAGGCGGCGCGGCCTGCGAGATGTACGTCGCAGCATTCGCGGTCAGCGTGACCGTGTTGAGGCCGCTCAACATCGTTGGCGCGATCGGGATCGAGCTCGCAGAACCCGGATGGTCGTCCTCCAGGTTGGCTTGCTTCATGCGTTGGTCGACCAAGCGTCGAATTTCGGCGCGGTCGGTCGCGTACAGCTCACCCAGCAGCGTGCGCAATTGCTCGGGCGTGCACTCGAGGTTGTTCGCGCGAATATAGCCGCGGAGTGCGTCGCGCATCTCGAGCGCGGAGGCGTAGCGATCCTCGACCTGCTTGGCCGCCGCGCGCATGCAAATCTGTAATAGCTCGACTGGCACGCCCAGCGCTTTGCGCATCAGCTCGCCGTCGACCCCCGCCATGCGCGCCTGCACGATTTCCTGTTGCGTGCGATCCTGCGACAGGCGGCGATAAGCCAGCAGCTCCCAAAGCAGCACGCCGACCGCAAACACGTCCGAGCGCTGCTCGCTGTTGCCCAGGATCTGCTCGGGGGCCGCGTAGCCCAGCTTGCCCTTGAATGTGCCCGCTTCCGTGGCTTGGCTCACGCCAGCCGCTTTGGCGACGCCGAAGTCGAGCACCTTCGCCGTGCCGTCGAAGGTGACGAAGATGTTGTTCGGGCTGATATCACGATGCACGAGCCCGAGCGGAGTGCCGTCCGGATCAGCAAATGCGTGCATATACACTAGAGCCTCGAGCACCTGGCAGATCAGCTCCAGACGCGCCGCGAGCGGCAGTGGCGTCTCAACCGTCTTCTTCATCAGCCGCCCGAGAGTTTGTCCCTCGAGGTACTCCATGCAGATGAAGTAGCGTCCGCCGTCCTCCCCTACCTCCAACGTCTGCACGATGTTCTGGTGCGCCATACGCGCTGCCAAGCGCGCCTCCGCCAAGAACATACCGAGCGAGCTCTCGTTCTCGCGCAGCTCGTCGCGCATCACCTTCAGCACGACCAGCTTGTTGAAGCCGCCCAGACCGGACGAGAAGGCCACGAACACGCGGGCCATCCCGCCTTCACCGAGCTCGAGTAACAGGCGGTAGCGACCCAGTCGCGCCGTCGACGACGCGCTAGGCGCCGGAGCCATCGTCACGGGAAGACCTCGGCATAACTGACCCAGCCCAATTCCGATCCCGTGGCACCGCGTGACTCGACCGAAGTCGGTGACATGGGTCGCCCGTTATACGTTCCACTAAGGATCGAGGTGCCAGGGCTCACGTTTACGAAACCCGCGGCCCCTTCGTCGGTCGTCGCCATCAGGCTCTTATCGGGCGCCATGGCCGAGAAATAGAAACCTGTGCCGTCTGTACTGTTCGACGCGACGACGCCCGCCAGGGGGGTCCTGTCGCAGTCGCGGGCGATCATCACCAGAGTTCCGAGCGTGCGATCGATAGTGGTGCTGGTCGCGAGACCGATCAACTTCACGTCGCCCTCGCGAGGGATCGTGAGATCCCAGAAGCGCGTGTCTTGCTGCGCGGGCAGTCCGAGAAATACCATCGCGGACACGGTGTCCGGATTGGTGACTTGCAAGAAGCCCTGGAAGCCGGTCGGCACATCGAGGCCAATTTGCACGCCGGGCTCAGCCATGGCCATGCCGACGGGCCCGGCGCACGGCGTGTCCAAACGCTTGCACGCCAGGATCGCGAACGGCTGCGCATTCGTCGGGGGCGCAGCCGCGAACGACACACTGAACGAGAGTGTCACCGTCGGATTCGGGCTCGCATCGACCCGCGGACAACCCGCTGGACCGAGCGCCTCCGGTTTCACGCACACGTTCGCGGTGCACACGGAGCCCGCGAACGCATCGCCCAAGTTGGCGCAATCCGTGTCGGAGCTACATTGCTTGGGCGTCGTGTCGATGAGCACCGAGCACGACAGAGTTGAAGCGGTCAGGGCGAGCAGCGCAATTCGAAGACGCGGCGTAGGCATATCGTGGGGGACTGAAACACTAACCCATCGCTCGACGAATGGCCTGACTAGGCCGACGCGAACAGTGGCCAAAAAAACGTTCAAGCGGGACATCCAGCTAGATCTGAAACGGACGGCTGGCCAGGAAGTATACCCCTCATGCCCCCGTTTCCCGGCGTTTCTGGGGGGGTAGCGGGCGCTCGGAAGTGCCCTGGAACGCGCCCGCACTAACAGCGGCGCAGGCCCCGCCGCTTGGCGGCCTTCAGCCCCGGAGCAGCCTCGGCTGACGCGACCACCAGGCTCAGCTCGAGCTCAACGAGCTCGTCCAACCCGAGCCCGCGGAGCGGGGCAGTACGCGCAAGAAGAGCATAGTGGCGCCCCGCCTACGTCGCGGGGGGGTTGACGCCAGCGGGGCACCGCGGTCAGCAGTATCATACCTAAGGGTTATTTGTGAAGCGGCGTAATTGCCTTTAAAACAGGCTCCGTCAGCAGGGCCCGCTGCCCGGTGTGAGCAAATGTTTCGCGCAACGGCCGGCCGGGTCGCCGCGTCGTCCTGCTTTTGCTAGGGTGCGCGCCATGGATCAGCGCCCAGCGATGCCCGAGGAATGCGGGCTTTCGTAACCTTCATGATGGTCGCCTTCTTCTCGGTTCTGGCGTTGGTGACCGCGAAGAAGTTCAGCCTGATCAGTGGCCACACCTACATGATTTGTTTCTACTCGACCGGCGTGATCGCTGGCCTGAGCGTCTGGCTGCAACCGCCCAGGCCCGCCTGAGCGACTAGCACTCAGGCGGATAACCCGCGCCGAGAGCGCGTTTCAGCTCAAACCGGGTTGCTCGCCCGGAGCCTCGCCGGGCAAGACCACGCGTGACGGGCTGCTGGCCTCTTGGCCTTCTTCCTCGATCAGCTCGCCGTTGCGGTACTCGATCAAAGAACGACGCGGGCCGAACAGCGTGTCCGGCTCCGGGAAGACCATCGCCTCACGGAGCACGTCGTCCATGTGCTCGACGAGCACGACGCGCAGCGTCTTCAGCACGCGGCGCGGGATCTCGCGCAGATCCTTGCGGTTCTCCTTGGGGACGAGCACGGTCGTGATGCCGTTCCTGTGTGCGGCGAGGATCTTCTCTTTCAGGCCGCCGATCGGCATGACGCGACCGCGCAGCGTGATTTCCCCGGTCATCGCCACTTCATTGCGCACCGGCACGCGAGTCAGCGCGCTGGCAATGCTGGTCGCCATGGTCACGCCCGCGCTCGGGCCGTCCTTGCGGACGAAGTCCGGGAAGTGCACGTGCACGTCGACCTTTTGATAAAAGTCGGGCTCTAGCTTGAGGATCGTGCTGCGCGAGCGGATGTAGCTCATCGCGGCCTGCGCGCTCTCCTCCATGCCCTTCTCGAGGAGACCGGTGATCACGAGCTTGCCTTTGCCGGCAACCACGCTCACTTCGCAATCGAGGATGTCACCGCCGTGATCCGACACGCTGAGCCCATGCGTGAGGCCAATCGCGTCGAGCTCTTCCTTCTTGCCGAGCCGGAACTTGGGCACACCGAGATATGTCGGCACGTCAGCGCCACGGATCTCGAGCTTCTGATCCTTGCCCTCTTTGACGACCTTGAGCGCCACCTTGCGGCACACGGCGGCCAGCTCGCGCTCGAGCGAGCGCACGCCGGCCTCGCGCGTGTAGTGATGAATCACGGTGCGCACGGCGTTCTCCGTGAACTCCACCGGCACGTCTTCCAGACCGCATTCCTTCTTTTGGCGCGGGATCAGGTACTTTTGCGCGATGTTCAGCTTCTCGAACTCGGTGTAGCTCGTGAGCTGAATGATCTCCATGCGATCCTGAAGCGGGATCGGAATGCCGCTCAGGGTGTTCGCGGTCGTGATGAACATCACGTCCGAGAGATCGTAGTCGAGGTCGAGGTAGTGATCGTTGAAGCCCTTGTTCTGCTCGGGGTCCAGCACCTCCAGCAGCGCCGCCGCCGGATCACCGCGGAAGTCCGTGCTCATCTTGTCGATCTCGTCGAGCAAGAACACGGGGTTGTTGGAGCCGACCTTTTTCAGGTTCTGGATGATCTTGCCGGGCAGCGCGCCGATGTACGTGCGGCGGTGCCCGCGAATTTCGGCTTCGTCACGCACGCCGCCGAGTGACAAGCGCACGAATTTCCGACCCGTGGCGCGCGCGATACTGCGCGCGATGCTCGTCTTGCCCACGCCGGGCGGACCGACGAAGCACAAAATTGGCCCTTTTAGGCTCTTGGTGAGCGCCTGCACCGCCAGATACTCGACGATACGCTCCTTCGGCTTCTTCAAGCCGTAGTGATCCTCGTCCAGGATCTTCTCGGCCTCGGTGATGTCGAAGCGCTCTTCGGTCTTGTCCGACCATGGCAAGGTCAGGATCCAGTCCACGTAGTTGCGCACGACCGTCGCTTCCGCGCTGGTCGGGTGCATCATCTTCAGCTTCTTGAGCTCTTTCTTGACCTTGCCCTGCGCTTCTTCGCTGAGCTTCTTGGTCTTGAGCTTCTCTTCAATTTCTTGAATCTCGCTCTTGAACTCGTCGCGCTCGCCACCACCCAGCTCCTTCTGGATGGCCTGCATCTGCTCGTTTAGGTAGTACTCCTTCTGCGTCTTCTCCATCTGCTTCTTGACGCGAGAGCGGATCTTCTTCTCAACCTGCAGGATCTCGATCTCGGCCTGCATCAGCTCGTACAGGCGCTCGAGCCGCTTCTTCGGCTCTTCCATCTCGAGCAAACCCTGGCGGTCGGCGAGCTTGATCGTCGGCAAATTGGCGGCGATCGTATCGCTGAGCTTCGAAGCGTCGTCGATGCTCTGCACGCTCATCAAGACTTCGGGCTGCACCTTCTTGTTGAGCTTGACGTACACCTCGAAGGTGCTCTGCACGCTGCGGATCAAGGCTTCGACCTCGACGTCCGCGAGCCCGGCTTCCGCGATTTCCTCGATCTCCACGGAGAAGAAATCGTTCGAGTCGTTGTAGCGCTTTACCCGTGCGCGCTGACGGCCCTCGACTAGCACTTTGACGGTGCCGTCGGCCAAGCGGAGCAGCTGCACGATCGTGCCCACGGTGCCGACCGTGTAGATGTCGTCCGGCGTCGGCTCGTTGGTCTTCGCGCTCTTCTGCGCCGCGAGGAAGATCTCCTTGTCGTGCGCCATCGCTTCGTCGAGCGCCGCGATGCTCTTCTCGCGGCCGACGAACAGCTGGGACACCATGTGCGGAAACACGATGATGTCGCGTAGGGGCAACGCGGGAACCGTGCGCCGAGGCGCAGCACTACGATCGTTGGGGTCGTTCTTGAAAAACATGAATCTTCCCAGGGTCGCGGGCGGCCTAGCGCGCTTCACGAGACGAGCGCGGTGCCGGACGCTTCCGGCTATTGCTTACGTGACGCGGTCAGCCGACGCCGGCTTCCTTGTGATAAACGATGAGCGGGGCATCCCCGTTCGTGATCGCG
>DATCFJ010000600.1:0-6640 GCA_036509605.1 Polyangiaceae bacterium
CAAGCCGATCGCCAGGAGCAGCGCCGAGCCCGACGCGAGCAGCGAGCGGGCGATGCACGGCGCCAGCCGGGCTTGCTCGGCCAAATACGCGGCCGCAAGCGCGACGCAGGGCAGCACCGGCACGACCAAACGATACAACGCCATCCAATCGCCGCCGCACAAAACCAGCGCCAACAAGTGGACCGCGAGGGCGGCGAGCATTGGCCGGACTTCGCGCGGGCAGCGCGCCCAGGTGCCGGGCTTCGCCACGAGCAACCAGGGCAAGCCAGTAAACGCAAAGCCGCCCAGCGCGTAGCGCACGCCATGCGCAAAATCAGACGGCTTGGCGTAGAATGCTAGCGGCACCGCGCGTCCGAACCACTCCCAGCGAAGCAACGCGACGCTGACGGCAGGCAGCGCCGCGAGCGCGACCTGCAGTGCGAAGCGCCGGGCCCCTCCGCGCTCCTGGCGCGCGCGAAGCACCACCAGCACGAGTGCGAACGGCGCGAGCTCCGGACGCCACGCCGCGGCGAGACCAAGGGACAACGCACCAAGAGCGCCGGAGCTCAAGCCGAGCGTCACCAATAAGGTCACGACGCCGGTTTCCATCCCGGAGACGCTCCACGCCGCGAGCGGCGCACTCACGGCCACGATCGCAAGCGGTGTAAAGCGGCGCGCCTGCCGCCCAGCGCCGGCCATCTGAAAGCCCAAGATACCGGCCGCGAGCAGCCACGCCGCGAGGCCAACCCATTTAGCGACCAAGAACTTGGCCAGCGTGTCGCCCGGGCCCAGTAGCGCCAATAAATGCGCGTAGCCGAGCGGCGTGACCGCATCGACGGGCGGCCCCTGAGCGTTGAAACGCGACCCGAGGCCTCGGCCGATGTGAGCCGCAACCCGAGCCGTGATCAGCGCGTCGTCGACCGTGAACCCCCACAACCACGCCACGGCAGGCAAAGCGGCGAGAATCGCCAGAATCGGACCGTAGAGCCGATTTCTTGACTGAAGGGTGCCCGAACGACCGGCTGGAATGTGCGCAAAATCAGCCAACATTGCCCTGATCCGAGGAAACCTGAGGTGGACTTGCGCGAGGCCGCGGACCCCTAGCTAGACCGCTCGACGCTGTCCACTCTTGTGCGATTGCCGCGCAAAAGTGTCGTTCTTGGCTCGAGATTCATACGATTGCGAATACGGATGTCGGCCATACAGGTAGTTGTTCGCCCCCGCCCCGAAACTGCTCCGAGCATGGCGCTTGCGCCGTTGTACGGGCTCTTCGACGTCATCGTCGACGGCGTGAATATCACGGCCCGACTCGGGGAGGGCCAGGCGCTGGCTTTGCTCTCGGATCTGGGCACCGCGGTCTCATCGCTGGCACGCGGCAAGCGCGACCGCGAGACGCTCCAGCTGTACACGGACGACGAAGCCTGGGAAATCGGGCTGGAGGCGGACGGCGCAGACGTCCTCGTGAGCGTTTTCCGCTCTGGACCGTCGCCGCAGGTCGCGGTTCACGAGCGCCGCGTGGAGCTCTTGGAGCTGCGCCGGGCGATCTTGGCAGCCCTCGCAGAAGCCCCCGTGCGCCTGGCTCCGGCTGCGATCGTGGCCGCCCTCGGCAGCGCTCGTCGACTGCTCGACACCCCCTACCCCAGCTTCGGACGGCGTCCGCTGACGCGGGCCAGCGCAACGATCGCGCCGCGCGCGCTTGGCGGCTTGAACTTCTCGGCCACGACGACGCTCCGCTGCGCGCCGGACCACGTGCGAAACGCGCAAGGCTCGGAGCTCGAGCGCGCCGACTTGCATTCGTTGCTCGGCCGCGGCGCGTTCGCGCTGGTTTGCCGGAACAAGACGGTCACGCTCGGCGACGCTTGTCTGTTCTTGCTGGCCGAGCGCCTGGTGATGCTCGGTGACGACGTGTTCGACGCTTGGCGCGCGCAGCGCGCCGTATTCCGACGCGCCAGCGTGGACGGCGTGCATCTGTCGGTCCGCCGCGGTCCCGGTGATGGTCCAGTGACGCTCAGCGTGCGCGCACGCGACGCGTCCGAGAGCGAACAGCTCTCATTCCCCGAGCTCGACGCGCGCACGTTCGTTGGCGCCGCCGCGCGCTTCGCGCTCGCGCTCGCCGAGGCATACCGCCAGAACGATCCAGGTCAGGGACGCAACTTGCGCCTCAAGGCTTTGATCCGCGCCGCGAGCACGCTCTCTGACTCACTCGCCGACAGTATCGCCGACGATTCGCTGCAGAACCCGGAGCCCGAGAGCTACCGCTCATTCGGCTTGCCGCGCCCACGCAGCGAGCGCGGCATGTGGGAATCCGGCGGGAAGATGCGGTTTTTGCCGCGCTGGGTGGCGACGGTTCCGAACATTGATCTGCGCGCAACGTTTCAGTGTGGCGAGCGCCTGATCGTCGGCTCCCAGCGTGAGACGGCGAGCATCGAGCGAGCCACCGGACAAGTGTTGTGGCGAGTGCCGACTCCCCGCGCCGCGAGTGTCGTCACTCCGCTCGGTTTGGCACGCCTCCACCCGGACGGCATGATCGTGCTGCACGATCTCGACAATGGCGAGGCGCGCTTCACCACGCACGTCGCACCGCGCGCCAATGGCGGTGCCACCGGCGCATTGGTCAACGCAGCCGGCTTGCCCAAACTGCTGGTCGTCGCCGAGGGCGACCGCTCAGTAACCGCGATCGATCTGGTCTCCGGTGACGTACGCTGGCGCTACACGGCACGCCGTCCCGCGAACTACCGCGTCCGCCGCGCGGGCAAGCTGATCCTGGTCGCGGGCGGCGATTCGGCGCTGCTCGCGCTCGACGTGACCACCGGCGAGGTGATCTGGCGCGTGCGAGATCGCCTGCCGTTCTCGGGCGACATGAGCATCGATCACGACGCGGTGTTCGCGCTCTCCGGCGGCCCGATCGGCCCGACGCGCCTGCATCACGTGGATCTGTGGTCCGGCGAAGTGCGCTGGTCGAAAGAGGTCGACGAACGCCCCGCGCCTGGCCAAGGCCCGCTGCTCGCCGCTCAGGTCGTCGCGATCCCAACCCGCGATCGCCGCGGCATGGGCATCTCGGCCTTCGATCGCGTCACCGGCGCAGCGGTCTGGGAGCAAGCGCCCGGGCTCGCCTCGCCCACCACCGCATTCCTTGCCGTCGACGACACCCTGATCGCGAACTCCGCATCAGGCGCGCTGCTCTGCTTGGACGCCGCCACCGGCACGCTCCGCTACAACCAGGTCTTCTCGCGCCACGTAGACGCCGATCAACCGCGCCGACTCGAGCCCGTGCTCCGGAACGGTGCTCTGTTCGTGCCGCAACACCAAGTGCACGTCGTGCGCCCGCGCGACGGCGAAGTGATCGGCACCATTCCCTCGGACTTGATTCCCGATCTTCTGCGCGTAGACGAACACTGCAACGTATACGTCGCCGAAGAAAGCGGCCACGTCGCCGCCTTCGGTGTTGCGCCGCGCCTGACGCTCGTGAAGTGAGCTCCTGTTCCCGAGCGCGAGCCCGGCGGAAAGCGTCGTTCCCGGCGTCTTTCCGAGCGCGCCCCAGATGCAAAAGTTTTGCATAGGACGCGCTTCTGCAGCGTCTAGGATGCCCGCGAGAACCTCGAATCCACGTCGGAAGACCGACATGGATCGGCTCCCACGCGAGGCACGAGACCGTCCCCAGCGCTCGCGCGAGTCTTAAGCCATGATCGAAGGCAGGCACGTGAAGACAGCGACCGCGGTCAAGCGTGAACCTCATGCGCGCAGGTGCTGCGCCACGCCGAGGGACGCCCACCGATACCGGTCGCCGCAGGCGACTGCCACGCGTCTCGTCGCTCGGGAACCCGCTACGCGCCGCCGAAGGCTGCGACGCTGCGCGACTTAGCGCGTGACCATCAACCCACCCGCTCTTAAGCCACGCTGCGCGGGGGCAATGAATCAATGCGCGGCGGGAGCGGGAGTGGGCCGCCGACGGCGGCGGCTTTGTCGCGCACGAAGCGGGCGATGGCGCGGAAGGGCACTTGGGTTGGGCAGATGAGCTCCTTCTCGGCGAGCACTTCGTCGGGGACGAAGCTGAAGCTGTACGCGGCCGCGCGGTAGTCGGGCATGCTGCGGGAGCCGGCGAGCACGAGCGCCATCACGCCGCGGTACGCGCCACCGGAAGCGGCGATGCGCCCGCTCTCGCCGCGGTCGCACAGACCGCAGGCGATGCAGCGGCTGAAGTCGGGCATCGCCTCGCGTTCGGCGGGCGATACTGGCGGCAAGCCGTCTGCGTCGTAGTTAGCGCGGAAGGCGGCGATGCCAGCCTTATTGCCCGTGAAGATCCGACGAAACACGGTCTTGAGCAGAAACACGGCCAACAGCAGGATCGCCTTGAGTCGCGGAGGCATTCGCAGACAGGGGAAACTAGCACGGGCCCAAGCGTAGATTGGCTCAGTTACGCGGCCCCGACTGCCTGGCTGTGACGCGTATCAGGTGACGAAGTTACGCCCTGTTACGCACCCGTAACATACTGTAATTACTAAGATAACGGCTCGGCACGGCGCGTGCTGAAGAGCTTCTTCGAAAGCGAGGATGCACTTCCCCATGTTCACCACCATAGCCGCCGAACGTCACCTGAGCTCCGCCCCCCAAGAAGCCGTCAGCCTGGTGCCAAGTGCGCCCGTCGCTGACGACGCCGCGTTGGTTCGCGCGTTGATCGCCGACGACGCGCGCGCCTGGCGCGAATTCAACACGCGCTTCTCACGCTTGGTGCTTAGCACCATCGGTCGGGTCACGGCGCGCTTCAGCGGCGTCGTATCGCAAGAAGACATGCGCGAGATTTACGCCACGTTCTGCGTGCAACTGCTCGCCAACGACAAGATCAAGCTGCGCAGCTTCGACCCAGCTCGCGGCAACAAGCTGAGCACTTGGCTCGGGTTGCTCGCCAGCCACACCGCGTACGACTTCTTGCGTGGTGCTCGTCGCGAACCGCGCCGCGCGGCGCTGAGCGAAGCCGAGGACTTGTGCTCGACCATGCCCGACCCGTGCGAGAGCGCGCTGATGCGTGAACGCGCGACCCTGGTCAGCAGTTTGCTCGAAAGCTTCACGGACAAGGACCGCGCGTTCATCCAACTCTACTTTGGCGAAGGCTTGGCCCCCGAGCTCGTGGCCGAACGCCTGAACATCAGCGTAAAGACCGTGTACTCGAAGCGGCATAAAATTCAGGCGCGGCTACAGTCCTTGTTGGTCGAAGCGCAACTGGCGGCGTGAGCGCTATCAAGTACCATTAGAACATGTGGTAAACGGGACGCCGTGCGCGCCCCGCCTCGCCTGAGCCTCGTGTCACACTTCAGCGCGCTGACTGCGTTGCTACTGTGCGGCTGCGGCGCTTACAACGCGGCCGGCTCGAGCGTAGGCGGTTCGAGCCCCGGCACGACAGCCGGCAGCGCGCGCGTCGAGCGGCGTGAGGTCGATCATCGCCCGCCCATCAATCTCGTGGTTCGGTTGGGCGATCCTTTGCCCGCGGTGGCGTTCGCCAGTGCGCACGATAGCGGAGCGGTGGCTTCTGTCGCACTGTCTGCGTTGATCCTCGCTCGCTTGCAAGCCCACGGCATCAGCGATGTGATCAGCGTGCCGACGCAAAGTGGCGTGGAGCTCGCAGTGCTGTGCCCCGACGCCGTCGCGGCCAGCGCTTTCATTAGCCAAGTCAGCGTCGCGCTCAGCACGCCGATCGCTGAGCACGACGACGCTTTGCCGGTGATCGCCCAGCATTTGGCGGCGCTGCATAGCCGTTCCTTCGCCGGGCGCGCGGACGCCGTCGTTGGCGAATGCTCGGGCGATCTGGGCCAGGTACCGGGCGCAGTGAGCCCGGACGTGCGCACTGCTGCAGGGCGCGCGGAGCTCGAAAAGTACCGCGCGTTCGCGTTCGCGGCGCGCTCGAGTGCCTTCTCCGCGCTAGGTTCGAAGGAGTTCGTCGACGCAGCCGCCGACGCATTGAGTAAGGTCCCCGAGTGGCCGAGCGGCGACGCGGCCGAAGACCCCTGGCCGAGCGCGGACGTCACCGATGTCGACGCCGCCGACGGTGCCCGACACTTGTCTGTCGCGTTGCGTCTCGCGGATGCGGAAGCCGCGCTGTCTTCGCTGCCTGGTTTGACAGTCAGCGACAGCGCGCTGGGGTCGCGCCTGCATAGCTTCCTGCCCGGCTTCACCCTTGAGCGCGTGGCGTTTCAGGCGCGGCCGCGCGGAGCGTGTTTGCGCATCGACCTGGGCTTGCCGGAGAACGACCCGGCGCCGACGATCAAGGAGGCGGCGCAGGCCGCCAGTATCGTTACCGAGGAGTTGCGCGGAGCGATTGCAAAGAGCGCGCCGCAGCGCGCGCTGGATGAGAATATCGTCGAACCGAGTGATCCGCGTCAGGCTGCGGCGCGCGCCGCGTGGCGGGCGCTCACGGGTCGCCAGGAACCGGGCAGCGAGCGGCGTTTTGTGGCTCTTTCCGTGCACCCCGCAGAGCGCGCTGCCTTCGCCAACTTGGCCGGCGCGCTCAATGATTTCGAAACCCGCCCGGTTCGCGCGCCGCTCGAAACGCGGCTGCGCGCAGAGCCGGGCCAGGGCGAGCTGTGGCTGCTCGTCGGCAGCCCGTGCGGCACGCTTGGAGAAAGCAACGACGACGCCGGACAGAGTGCTCTGGCCCTGACTCTCGCCG
>DATCFJ010000601.1:0-10621 GCA_036509605.1 Polyangiaceae bacterium
CGGTGCGCGCGGTGTGCTCGCTCTGCAGACGCATCGCGCGCCGCGCGCCGCGCAAGAAACGCGAGACCGCATCGGGGGCGTTACACGCTTCGAGCGGGAGGTATTTCAATCGAAAACGCTGGCCAAGCTCTGCGTGCCGCACCTGCGCGACGATGCCTACCCCGACGCGCCCCATGACCCGTTCGACTTGATACTTGCCTGCGATAATATCGCCGGGTTGAAGCGGCAACTCGTCCTTGGTGCTGTGAGCATCTCGCCTCACGTAGCGAAGCTCATCAACGTGGCTCGGGAAACGCGAATCATCGCGACTCGGGGCACGCGAATCATCGCGACTCGGGGCACGCGAAGAAGTTGGGTTGGACATCCGCGGCGGAGGCCCGAGCGGCGGCAAAGGCGGCGGCATTGAAGAGCGGAATGCCATCGACGCCGACGAGCCCGGACCCGCAGGTTCCCCGAACGGGTCTCGCTCGAACACGAGCTCGTCGTCGCTCACGAGTTCATCGTCGTTCGCAGCTTCGCTCATGGCGCGTCCTATATAGCAGCGGCCCTCCGTTGGCTCGAAACAAACTCTCACTGAAAAGATGGCGTTTCCTTGACGTTCAGAAGACTCGTCGTTAACGCGGCGCGAAGGCGGCGGAATACGCGTTGCGCCAGGGCCAAACATCCGCCGTCCTTCCATCTAAAGCAAAATGAAGCCGATCGCAGACTCTCGCAAAAAGCGTGCGATTGGTGTCCAACCGTCACGTAACGGTTACCGGGGCTATCTATGCAACGCCTCATGCAACGGACGCGACTCGAGTTGATTACCAGGAGAACACTCGGCCTGGTTGCGGCGTGTCTAGTGCTGACTTCTCGCCCGGCCTTCGCTTCGATCGACTACCCAGCGCTGGTCAAAAGCCACTGGGGAGTGAAGAAGCTGCCGGTGACTGGCGCCGACGGCTGCCCGCTCTGTCACACGACCGACCCGGGCATGCTGGGCACGGCCAATCAAAAATTTGCGCTCACCCTCAAGAGCTTTGGCCTGCAATCTTTGAACGACAACGCACTGAAAGCCGCGCTCGACAAGAGCAAGTCGAAGATGAGCGACAGCGATGGCGATGGCTACTCCGACTACGAAGAGCTCGTGCTCTACAGTACGAACCCTGATGACGCGAACGACCATCCCCTTCCGATGATGGAGGGTGGTGGCTCAGGCACCGTGAATCCGAGCGGAGGAGGGTCGACGTCGAGCCCCGAAGCAGGCACTGCATCGGACAATATGGGCACGGGCGCAGCCGATGCCGGCGCGGACGTGTCAGCGGGCGGGTCGCTCGGGGAGTGCACTGCAACCGAAGAGGTCTACCCCACGCTCGGCCATGGCTGCAGCATTCGCGCCGGCAGCACTGGCTCCAACACAAACGTACCCCTGCTCGCTGGGGTCCTCGCAGCTTGCTTGATTCGTCGCGGCGCGCGCGCGAGCAAGGGTCGGCGAGAGCGTGGCAAGCAAATCTGAGCCAAACGCACACGCCTTGCGGGAGTCGGCGGGCTTTGGGATCGGTGCGATCTGCTTGGTCGTCTCTTTGCTCGTGCACACCGTGCTTGCGCCGCTTCCGAGCTTCTCCGCGCTATTCAAACGGCATCCTCGAGCGACCGCGGAGGTCAAGCATGCCGCGCTCAGTGAGATCCCCGTTGACCTGATCGGCGATCCCTCGGACCAGAGCGCTGCGCCAGCCGAGAAGGTCGAACCGCCCGTCCCTTCGCGCGACGTCTCCGCCGATCACGAAGGTTTCGAGAGCCCGGCTGTGGAAAATCCGCGCCCTCAGCGTCCGCAGAGCACGCCAGGTCAGGCTTCAACGGGCGCGAAGGCCCGAGCCTCGGGTCCGCGCTTGGATGTCTCGGCGCGGGCCAGCTCCAATAGCTCATACGTCCTCGCGCAGTCGCTGGTGAAAGACTGCTCACTCAGCGTGCTCGTCGACCTGTCCCAGGTGCGCGCCCACCCGCTTGCGCCGCGACTCGGTGCACTTCTCGTCCAGTGGCAAAGTCTGTTCAGCGAGCCCGGGCTCGACCCAGTGCGCGATGTGGACCGACTACTCGTGATAGGTTCCGAGCTACGCGCGTCGGGTCGTGGCCTCGCGGTCGTGCAGCACCACCTCGGCGGGGCTCAGATCCGGGCCGCGCTCGACCGTTTGCGTGCGACGGCTCCGAGCGCTCCGGCTCAGGAGCAGTTCTATGTGCAGCTTTCGCCTGAGCTGCTGCTCGTGGCACCGGATCGGGAGTCGTTGCTGCCACGAGGTGACTTCGCCTTGGCGGCCCCTTCGGAGGGCACCATCGGCACGCTTTACGTCGATGCGCCGAGTCGCGCCTTGAGAGACGTTCCCATCGAGCTTCCGGCGAGCATTCATTGGCTCCGCGGCATCATCCGGCCCACAGCGGACAATGGCATTGCCGTCGATATCGAAGCGGGGGACGAAAGCATCGAGCTCGCCAAACGCGACGCACGGCAGCTCACTCGCAGCGTGCTTTCACTCAAAACCAAGGACCATACCCGGTTCATCGACCGCGCACTCTTCGAGGCGCGCGACAGCGTCGTCGTAGGACGACTGGATGTCACGTCATTTCAGATCGGCGCGCTGCTCGAGATCCTGAGTGATCTAGTCAAAGCTCCGCCCGAGCCGCCTCCTCCGCCCGAACCCGCAACGAGCGAAGGCGACGAACCAGAAGCTGAGCCACCAGCGGCGCCGCACGAAGCACCCCAGACGCCGGAAGCTCGGACAAGCGACGCTGGTGTGAGCCAAGCGGATGCGTCGGCTCATCTCGACGGCGGGAATTGAGCGCCCTGACCAAAGCGTGATGGTTTATTTCGATTGCGTGGACTCAGTGTGGAGTCTTCGCGACGATACGGAGACAGCGTTGCACACGCCGATGCCGTCAGGGCAATTGTCACGCGCTGCTTCGAAGTCGCGTGCTATAGCGCGGGCGAACGCGGCCCTCGGGAAGCTCAGCGATGAATACGACGCCCTCTGCTCTTTGGAGATGCATTCTGCTTCTCGTCGGTGTGTGCGCGGCGGGCTGCTATCCGGAGCAGGCTCCCCCTGCTGACAGCGGCGGAGCGCCCGGCTCAGGCGGAAGCACGAGCCATTCGCAAGCCGGCAAAGCAGCGACCGGAAGCGGTGGCAGCGGCCAAAGCAAGGGCGGCAACGGCTCGATTCCCATGGACGGCGGCGACACCGGAGCTGTAGCTGCCGACGCGGGCAGCGCAGGCGTCGACTACGTCGAGACCCGTCAGCTCGTCGATACGTGCAACCCCGCCAACAGCTCAATTGCCCTGCCGCAACGCGACGCGGTCGCGACCAATGACGCGCAGACTGAAACCATCTCGATCTCGGTCAATGATCTGTGGGGTGCCTTCAATACGCACTGCGGCCACTGCCATGTCGATGGCGCTCTCGGCGGTTACCACGTGACCCGCAATAGCTTCGCCGCCCAGATGTTGGTTAGTCCCGATAGCGACCAAAACGTCGTCACCAGGTTTATCCAAAGCAGCGATCCGATGATAGCCATGCCGCGCGGCGACGAAGGCGCCGGGCCGGACACGGGGATAGCCTACAATGCCCGGCCCGATGGTGATGCCATCAAGGCGCTGGCAGAGTCTCTCTTGCAATGGATCGGGGCAGGCTTGCCCAGTGATGTCTTTTACATTCCGAATCCAGACTACGGCAAACAGAGTCTGTATTTGATGACGCCGGAGGTGGCCCAGGGCCAATCGAATTTGGGGAACTGCGTGCCCAGTTGGAGCTTTACCGCCGGTTGGGGCGCGGACCGGCACAAGAAAATGCAGGACCTCGACGACTTCTTTGCCAAGGCTGCGCGCGTTCCGGCGGCGCCTCCGGGTCAAACGCCCACGCCCGCGGCTCAGCAACTTGGGTTGCCGCTACATCTTTCGGACACCGATCTGTTCACGTTCGACAGCCAGGAATTGGCTCGCTACGGCGTGGTCGCCTTCGCGCCCGCCTATCCGCTCTGGTCAGATGGCTCCGGCAAGCTCCGCTACGTGCGCGTGCCGCTTGGGCAGTCGATCCACTTCAACAAGGACACTCAAGAGTTCACGATTCCGCCCAACACTCGCTTTTACAAGACCTTCATGAAGCAGGTCGTAGACCGAGGCTCGCAGCAAAAGCGTTATCGTAAGATCGAGACCAGGGTGATTGTGTCCAGGCCGGACAATGCACCGGGCGATCCGGGCGCGCTGTTCGGCACCTATGTCTGGAACGAGGACGAGACCGAGGCCACCTTACTGGGTCACGACGCAGTCACGGGTGATGACGAACTGCAGCGGGATCTGACCCCGTTTCCGGACAAGATCATCACCTATTACACGGACGAGCCCGCCGCCGACGCGATTCGCTTCAGCGATCCTCCGCCCCGGAACGAAACTTATGCGCTCGAACAAGCGGGGGTATTGCGGCACTACGTGCTCCCGGGGAAGGAGCGCTGTCGCCAATGTCATATGGGCAGTGTGCGCGCTGACTTCGTGCTCGGCTTCACTCCCATGCAGGTCTCACGGCGGCCCGTGAATGAAGGCGGCGTCATCGAGGAAACGGCACACGACGAGCTCACCCAGTTGGACCGTCTCAGCGCGTTGGGCGTGATCACGGGGGTGAGCTCTGCCGCGGACATCAACCTGCTCGAAAACTCACAGGTAGACTTCCTGGGGGAGCCTCGAACGCCACGCAACCAGAACGAGCTCATCGCCCAGGGCTACATGTTCGGCAACTGCGCGCATTGCCACAACCCGTACGGCTACGCGACGAGCTCCGTGCCCGAGCTCGGCCCGCTGCTCAACTTCTGGCCCAACAAGCAGGGGGGCATCTTCCAGTTCCCCATGGACCGCTTTAGTCCGCGAACGAGCCGCGGAGCTGAGGGGCGAGCGGTTCCGTACATCACGCCATCGCTCTATGACATGCTCCCATACGGCTACTTGCCAGGCGGAGGCGGTACCTACGCGCCTAAATTCTTCTTCGATCTCGCTGACGCCAACACGGCGGACTTCGACCTCGCGCCTTGGCGCAGCCTGATTTACCGCAACACGCAGTCGCCCTTCATCTACGGCGATGATCTCACGATTTTCCCGCACATGCCGCTAGACACTGCCGGTTATGATTGCCGAGTTTCTCAGATCTTCGGCAACTGGATGGTGAGTATCCCGGCCGTGCTTGTGCAGCCTAGCGGTAGCGCCGGCTCGGGTGGCGCTGGTGGTGTCGGCGGCGCTGGTGGTGTTGGCGGCACGATGGGCACGGGTGGCGTGACGGCCGAGGTTGCAGAAACCTATTGGGGTGACCCCAATAGCGGGCGCCTTGCCGCAGCCAATCAATTTCCAGGCGACCCGAAGATCGACAACCTAGCTCAGCCGTATCAAGAGGTTCGTCCGGATGGCGCGGGCTATTCCGATGCGGTCACCGTGGCCGCCCAGCGTCTGCAGGCGTTTCAGCAAGGCATGCGTTACAATGCTTGCCCGAGCAACTCGGACGTGATCGACGTCTCGCTGGCGCCCGAGGGACCGATCGTGGGTCTCCCAGCCGACAGCGTTGACCCCAAGGACGGAGTGCCGGATCATACCCACTTCGTCGCGACCGACTTGACCGAATCGCCCGGTCCATGGTCGCCGCGCGGGACCACCTGGAATGACATCTTGGTCAAGCACGCCTTCCCTTCCGGAACGGATCCTGCGCTAGTGCAGGTCGAGCAGGTCGTCTCCCTGTTGACGGACAACGGGGGCGTCACGTTCGAGCAGAAGCTGAAGAAATTTGTCTCCACGCCGATCCCGTTTGCGCCCTGGCAAAGCAACCCGAAATGTGATTTCACGAAGCCCCCGTTTTCGAATCATTTGGCGCAGAGCTACACCGGAAATAGTCGGCCGCGCTGGCTCGACCTGGCCGGGCTGGCGCCCACCGCTCCGATCATGGAGAAGCTGCCTGGTGGCAACATCTACGACATGATCTGCATCAATTGCCACGGTCCGAACATGGACTCCAAGGGGCGTCAGGCAGATACGGTGCAACAACTCACCGGCGGCGGTTCGCGCGTGGCCAACTTCATGACCGGCTTGTTTGGGCCGCTTTCGTCCCCTGGCAGTGCGCGCGCTACTCCGGATGGTTTCGGTACGGTAGTCACTTCGTCCGTGACAGCGGACGATTGGGGCGCTCGCTACATGTCTTGGATGGCCTTGGGCGGCACTACCGCCACCATCCCCAAGCTGGTGATTCAACTCGTTGCGCGCAGCGTCGTCGCGGGCACGACGCGGTCTGAGGCATTGGTCGATAGCAGTTTGGCTTCGGCAAACATGCTGCAGGCGGCGAAGAACGCCTGCAAGGCACTGTATCTCGTGCAGGACGGCGTGGTGAACATCGACACAACCCAGGGAAATAAGTTCGGGGTGCCGCTGTCCGATAAGTCTTATCCACTCATTCAGACAAACGGCGACGCGGAATTGTGGGAACAGTTGTGCACCATCAACAATCCGCCCTTGGTGCGCGGGTTTGTGGTGAACAACGGAGGCGCGCTATTTTCGAATGGCACCCTCTACGAATCGACTGCTTATCCCGCGAATACGCCAGTGGGAAAACAAGGAGGCCAAGTCGTCATGTCAAGCCCGTCGGGAGGGGTCACGGATGACAATCATGTTCCCTGGTGCATCGCCCCGGCGACGGATCCGAATAAGCAAGCAGCCGTTGCTAAGTTCATTGAGGACAATACAGTTAACGGCCAGCCGCCCCCGCTGTGCCCGGCCGCGCTCCTACCGGCATTTGCGGATGACAGCCGGAAGGATGCCTTCGCGTTGCGCGGCGCAATCAACGCCGGGTTTGCCGTATTCGCCTATCTCGATCAAGTTTCCAAAGGGCTCGCCAGCACTGCGCGATTCGACGAATGCACTCTAGTTCCCCCCTCTCAATAACCCGCAGCGAACGCGCGCTGCAGTCGACGCTGGCGCTGCTCTGGTTCGGTGTGATCCCGGCGCTGCTGGCCGCGCTGCTCTTGCGCTTCGCCTGGCCCAGTCCGCTCACCGCCGAGTCGGAGTGGCTGCGAGCGCTGGCCGCTGCGCCGTTCGTCGCCGGAGCGCTGCTGTTCGCGCTACTGGCCGCACTCTTTGGCTATTGGCGGCGCTACCTGCCCGGCGGACGCTATCTCGGCGTGTTGCCCCCGAGCCTGGCGCAGCAGCTGGCCATGGAGGACATCGCAGACTTCGCAGCCGCGAGCACCCTTCGACTCAGCATCGCGACTGAGGCTAAGCGCACGCGCTCACCGCTGTCGAAGCTCAATGCTGACGAACGAGCGCGCCTCGCGAGCTACCAGACGGAGCTCGACGCAGCGCTGATTCGGCGCGATCGCGCGGCGGTTGACGCGGCACAGCGCGGGCTACTCGCGATCGCCAAGCCAGCACTTCGGGCGCGTGACGCTCGAAATTTGTTTACAACGCTGCTGCTGCTCGGCGGCGTTGCTGGCGCCGCGTTGCTCGTCCGCGGGCAAGCGTTCCAGATTTGCCGCGTGCTCAGCAGCTCCATGCTACCGGTGCTCGAACCGGGGGACTACTTGCTTGCGAAGAAGATCTCCTATTCGAGCTCGAACCGGGCGACGCTGCCCAAGCGCGGCACCATCGTCGTGTTTCGTCGCGCTTCCGAGCAAGGCACGGACGAGCTGATCAAGCGCGTGATCGGTTTACCGGGTGATGTCGTTGCCGCGCCGAACGGGTTTCCCACGATCAATGGTTGGGTCGTGCCGCATTGCGACGCCGGGCGCTACACGGAGGTCACTCCACAAGGCACCACGGATGGTCGCCTGCTAGTCGAATTCCTGGAAGACCAAGTTTACCTCGCTGTCTACACTCCGCTCACTCGACCGGCGGGTGAGTACGCAGTGAAACCGGGTGAGGTGTTCGTGTTCGGCGACAACCGCAACGAGAGTCTCGATTCTCGCGTTTGGGACGACGGCAAACCGTCTGGGTTAGCCCTTTCGGATATCGATGGGGAGGTTACCCAGCGCCTTTCCGACGTGCGTCGGGACCAAACCCCGACCTTCGGTCGCTTTCTTCAGCGCCTGGATCTAACGATTCGCGTTCAAGGTGTGGACTCGTCCAAGCTGCAAGCGGGCATTGCGCGTTGTCTCGCGTCACCGCCCAGTGAGACGCATCCCCCCGAAGCCAGCGTGGTCCGCCAATGACGTCCGTTCGCGCGCTTCAATCGCCCGCGCGGCGTTCGTTGGTCCGCTCGGTGCTCGCTGCACTGGCGGTCGCTTGCCTGCTCGTCGTTGCCCTTTGCGCGCCAGTGCGCGCAGGGCCCGTCGAGCTACCGCGCCCGGTACCGCGCCCGCGCTTGCTGGACGTACCGGTGATGTCGCCACCGCCCGTGAAATTGAGTTACCCCAAGCGCTGAGTCGTTGGCGCATCGTCGCCAATTCGTTTCACGACAGACACGAGGAGTGCCCTGCTCGATGACTTCGTGCAGGCTGCGCCGCGCGTGTTTCGTGCCAAATTGCGGGCAGTGTGCGCACACCAAAATCAGCACTGCCCAGTTTTCGGAATGGATATCCGAGAATCGGAGACTCGATGAGTTTCGGGAGCGTTAGCGCGCCCGTGCTGCCTGTTCATGTCTGCGAATGTTAAGGTGAAGTAGGGAGGGTATGCGGGCAGCAGTGTTTGGCGCACTACTTGTATAGAGGCGCCCGGCTGCACCCCGCCATTAGGTAGCGAGGTGGCTGAACCGAGGATTGCACATGAATAAGACGATAGCCGCTGTCGCCACGTTCGCCGCCCTAGGGGCGGGAGCGCTGAGCGTACACGCGTTAGACCTCCAGGGGTCGGACACGCTGAAGAAGCTGACCGTTCAAGTCGCCGCAGCCTGCCCGGGCGCGGCGGGCGTTATCAACTACGTCGGCGGAGGCTCCGGCGCAGGTGAGGGCGCGATGACCACTGGCGCGCAGGCCGTTTCGCCGATGTCGCGCTTCTTGGCCGGCACGGGCACGAGCGGCGTGTGCTCGGTCGACACCACCAATGCAGAAGCCATCGAGGTCGCGGGCGACGCGATCGTCATCTCCATGAACGCTGCGCACCAAACTGCGTGCGACCCGAGCGGCGCCACGGCCGACCCCGCATGCCAAGGCTACGCGGCTGGTGGTCTGGACCATAGCCGCACATTGGGCACGGGCGTGACTCTACGCTCCTGGAAGGACACGCTCCGCCTAGTGTACATGGGCCTGGCTCCGAGCGACTTCCCGCTCGCTGCGGGCACTGGCCCGGGCGATCAGGTCCTCGCAGCCAACATCGCGCGCCGCGACTGCGAAGATCCGTCGCGCCTCGAGCTCCTCAACCACTTCGGCGAGTTGTTCGACATCGACTGCGGTAACGACGGTGGCTGCACCAAGCTGCAGCATGCGTTCCGTCGCGATGAGAACTCCGGCACCACGGACTTCTTCCGTGAGACCCTGGGCGTGGAATCGGGCACTCAGTTCGGCAACAAGGGCTTCCCGTACTGCAACGAGTACGTCCCGGCCGTCACCATCAACTCCGCCAACAACGGCAACAGTACCGCGTGCACCTCGAATGCGCAATGCACCGCAACGGGCTACGGCCTGTGCTCCGCTGGTACCTGCCATCGTCCGAACAACGGCTGCACCGTTTCGACCAGCGCCACGGACTGCGCCTCTGGCTTCAGCTGTGACCCCGGTCAGTTGCAATGCGTGCAGACCTGCGCCATCGGCAACGACAGCACCTGCTCCGCGGTGATTCCGGGTGCGACCTGCCACGCGGCAGGCGTGTGCAAGCCCGGCACCTGCGCGACAGACGCCGATTGCGGCGGCACCGCGGGTTCGTGCGACACCAGCAGTGGCACCGGCCTGTGCCGCATGCCGCCCTCCAAGGTGAGCTGCACGGCCGCGGCACAATGCCCGGGCGTTGGCGCCACCTGCACCATTCCCTCGGACATGAACGCAACCACTGGTTGGTGCGCGGCGCTGGTCGATGCACCGGCTTCGGACGCCAAGGTGGAAGCGCGCTGTGGCCTCCCCGGTCTCGTCGGTGGCTCGCAGCCTGGCACGGTCGCGGCCGTTCCTGGCGTGTTCCGCTCAGCGGTGGCTGGCGTTGGCTTCGAAAATCAACAAGACAATGACCCGGCTCGTCGTCACGTGGTCGGCGCGAACAAGCTCACCGGTGCTGGCGGTGGTTCCTTGGATGCGAATCCCGCGGAACAGGTTGCCACGGCGTGCGGCGACCTCGGCGTCGTATTGCCGATCTCGGAGCCGTCGGACGCAGTCCATGCCTTCCCGAACACCACCTGTGGCTTCGGTAAGGTGGCTTTCTTGCCGGCCGTTCAAATCGTTGGCGGCGCGAATGCGCGTTGGCAGCTGTGCCCGAACGGCGACATGCCGTTCGGTGCGACTGGCTGGGATCCGGTGATCCGCGGTGCCATCCGCGGTACCGGCACCTGCCTCACCCCGGTCAAGGCCACGGACGCGAGCAGCGCCAACTGCCTCAGCGGTTCGACGAACAAGCCGGCAGCAGCGTTCTTGCTGCCGCCGTCCACCTACGTCACGCTTCATGCTGGTAACCCCGCCCCTGTGGATCCGGCGGCGATCGACGCGCGCGTCTATAACC
>DATCFJ010000602.1:0-23112 GCA_036509605.1 Polyangiaceae bacterium
ACGGCGGCGGTTCCGGCCCGCTCTTGTGCGGCACACGCTCGCCGACGTCGAGCTTCAAAGCCGCCAGCATCACGAGTGACCAAATCGTCGCCGGGCTCAACAAAACCACGCTAAATTCGCTAGTTTTGCGCGCTCAACCGAGCTGGTACCTCTCGGGCTCCGAGTTCGCCGGGCGCCAGTACATTTCGTATGGTGCGGGCGGCAAGGCCATCGAAGCGCAGATCAACCCGAGCATCGTGTACCACTCGCTGTTCGATGCCTTTGTACCCAAAGACGGCACTCAGCAAGCGCAGCACGATTTCGAGCTGCGCGCGCGTCAAAGCGTGCTCTCGCTCATCACCGACAAACGGCAGCGCATCTTGAGCAAGCTGGGCGCTGCCGACCAGGCGCGCCTCGGTGAGCATTTCGATCAGATCCGCGATCTCGAGACGCGCATCTCCGCGATGCCGCCGATGGCCGGCGACCAATGCCAAAAACCGACCGCACCCGCCGACAATATCCCGCTCGGTGGCGACAACGCTGGCTCGGACTCGGCAAGCATCGCCACCGACACCGGCTACAGCGACGAAGACACACGCGCGCGCCTGCTCGCCGACTTGATTCACATGGCCTTCGTCTGCGACATCACGCGCGTGGCAACGCTGCAAATCACGGTCTTTCAATCGCACATGAACGTCTTCAAAATCTCGACCGATTTCGGCCTGCCGATCCGCGCGGATCTACACGAATGCGGCCACAACGGCGACGCCACCACGCGTGGCCAGCTGCCGGTGAGCATGTGCCTGGGCTGGCACATCGGCCACTACGCCTACTTGATGGACAAGCTGAAAAATACGCCCGAAGGCGCCGGCACGGTGCTCGACAATTCAGTCGTCGTGTTCATGCCCGAGGCCGGTCACGGCATCCAACTGAACGACGGCACCAGCAACTTCCAAACGCATTCGGTCGATCGCATGGTGCTGCTCGTCGGCGGTCGCGCTGGCGGCCTCACGCCAGGCCGCCACATCGTCGCGCCGATGGGCACCCATCCTGGCAACGTGCTCATCAGCGCAATGCAAGCCGCCGGCTACACCGACGACAAATTCGGCGAAGTCAGCGGCAAATTCGCCGACGTCTTCGGTTAGCCAGCCCGGCGTGTCATGAACAACCGCGCATGCTTCACATCGTATCATAGCGGGGTGGGCGAACCACCGACGGCGCCTCTGCTCGCAATCGACCCGACGCTGGTCGTCGAGAGGATCTAGGCCCCGGCGCATTGCCGTATTCACCATCGCAACAAGGGGCGCCTGGCGCGCGCAGCAAGTCGCCGTTACTCGAGTGCCCCACTCAGCCAGTCACGCAGCAACCCTGTATGTACGCACGCGGCGGGAATGGCTGCTTCATGCTGCGCTCCGCCACGCAAGGCAGCAAGTGTTGCTGGGTCTGCGTCGACCCAACCGCTGGATGACGCGGCGTACCACTGGACCAAGTCGTTTTTGGCGAGCGTGAGGCCGACGATCAGCCTGCTTCCGGTACCCACATCCACGAACGTCCACGCGGGATCCGGTGCCAGCTCTGGCGCGTCGCCTAGGATCACTCGATCACCGGACCAACCGAGTAGAGCCGCCGGGCGTCCCAGCTCGATGTCGCTCGAGTAGGTACGTGTCGCTAGGTCGAGCACGCGGATCCCGTGTGTCGTGCCGACCGCAAGCTGTGTGCCCGCATGATCGAACGCCAAGCGAACCGCTCGCTCGCTGGCCGGCAGTCGGATACCGGTCACCGTGCCGGTGGCGTCCGTGAGCTGCAAGATTTCCTCTTCGACGGAGGCCATCACGTCGGTCGTCGGCGAGTAGTCGAAAGGGAGGGATGTCTTGAACACTTCCGAGCCGCGTTCGAAGCGCTCCACCAGCCACTCGTCTTGCACTACCCAACCGTGTTGTGTGGGGATCACGCGGGTGATCGGGCTCTGGAAGGAATGCATCGACACGTCCTTGCCCGTCTCGACGTCCCACGCCGTGACGCGACCCTCCGGCTTGAGCTGCAGCCAGTTGCCGATGCCGAGCAAGGTTCGCGAGTCTCGACTCCAAACGACCCACGTCAGCTCAGCCTTGTCGCCCCACTCCTGATCGGGGGGGGTGAACAGCCGGTGATGGGAGTCAGGTGCTGACAGCGACTGAACCGTGAGCGTCCCGCTCGCGGGGAGTAGCGCTTGCCACTGACCGTCTGGGCTCGTCGCCTCGATCCGGCTTTGAGTCCAGCTCGGATTGCTTAGACTCCAGAACTGGGTGCCCCTGCTCATGAACGGAGGACGGAAGCCGACGCGATCGTCGTCCAACCATGTGAGCCCCTCGTAGTGCTCGTAATCGCTCTGGGGCGGCACGGGGATAGTTGCGAACGCTACGCCATTCGTCAGCGAGAGCGTGCTGATTCGGTCTGCGAGGTACACGGCCAGGTTCTTCCCGGAGGGAGAAAGCGCAGTGTCCCAGCGCGCCGGCGAGGTGCGGGGCGCGCCGCTCGCCGGCGAGAGCCCGCGCGCTCTGTCGCAGGTCTTCTCACGCGCCGCGCGGGAGCCTGCGCCGCTCGTCGAGGCGTTGCTCGGCGCGCGTAAGAGTGAAGGCTGGGCAGCAGGCCCAATGGCGTTGCAGCTCCCGACGGCCGCAAGCCCCACCCAACTCCAGGGCGACATTTGAGCCGAGGCTAGCTCATGTCCGAGTTGGACGAAAGTTCGGCGCCGTTCGATGAGGAAGGCGAGCGTTCGCGCTCGTGCTGGTGGAAAAAGCGAAGTGTCACTTCCAGTGAGGGTTTGGGCTCCGATCCGAGAAATGCTAACCCGCGGTTTGCGCCGGGTGGACGAGGCCCGCTGAAATTCATGGTTCTCCAGCAACGACCCGGGCGGGCTAGGCTCTATCAAGGCGCGACGTTTTGGCTCGGCTTGCTCGTCTTGCTGCTGGCGGTCGCGAGCACGGTGATGACGGCCGTCGTCGACCAGACTGCGGACGACTCGCGCGCGACGTTGCTCGTGAGCCAGACCCTATGGAAGACGGGAACGATACGGCTGCAGATCAGCGCTGGGGAGGTGAGGCGGTACAGCTTCACCGTACAACGCAAGAACGGCCGCAGCTACGGCTACTTCCCGCTCGGCTCGGCGGTCTTGGCCGTACCGTTCGTTGCGGTGCTCGACCACTTCAATTTCGACGTTCGAGACGGCCACACCGACGCACGCGCTCAACGGCTGTTGGTGACGGGCATCTCGGTGCTGTGCGTGGCGTTGCTCGTTGCGGTGGCGCGGCTATTTCTGAGTGAAGCCTGGGCGTTGCTCATCGCGGGCGTATTCTGGTTCGGTACCTCGCTGGCGAGCACGGAGGCAACTGCGCTGTGGTCGCATGATTTCGGCTCCGTGTTCGCGCTGCTGGCCATTTATCTGTGCCTGTGTCCGAGCTCGCGCTCGCTGGCGCCGCGCAGCGCTGGCTTCGTGATCGGAGGCGCGTTGTTCGTCGCCTACTTCTGCCGCCCGACCCTTTCGCTGCTTGCGCCGGAAGTCTTGCTGTACTTGTGGTTTCGGCGGCGTGCCTCGGTGTGGGGGTGCGTCGTCACGCTGACGGCTGGTTTGCTGCTGTTCGTGGCCTTCTCCTGGCGTGAATTTCACCAGCTATTACCTGACTATTATTTGCCCGAGCGCCTCTCGAATGCACAATTTTGGACCGCACTGTGGAACAACCTGGCTGGCCCGGCGCGTGGCTTATTCGTCTACTCGCCAATCCTTGCGTTGCCGCTGCTTTTCGCGCGCCCTGCCTTCCGTGGCTTGAGATCCGCGCCCTGGGTCGTCTTGATCGCGCTGTGCTGGCCGATCACACACTTGATCGTCATCTCGCGTTTCCCGCATTGGTGGGCAGGCTTCAGCTTCGGGGCTCGGTTGTGCACTGATCTATTGCCGGGCCTATTCGTGCTGCTGTGCCTCACCATCGAGGAGGCACGCGCGACCTCGGCTCGGCTTTTACCGGTGGCGGTCGTGCTCCTGGCGCTGCCCTCGATCTTGATCAACACCTATCAGGGCCTGTACAACACTGCCACGCAGCACTGGAATGCTCGTCCGAACATCGACCGGAATCCGGGCTTGCTGTTCGATTGGCACTATCCGCAGTTCCTGGCGACCAATGCGCGCAATGCGCAGCGCTTGGAGCGATTCCAAAGCCAAAAGCCAGCAGCGCCGCGACAGCACTCGCCTCATCGTCACCGTCTCAAACCCGCTCCGACCTAAGTGACCGCGGCAACGTCGCTATGTCGGCGAGGGTCTTTGCGTCCGGCAGAATTCCCGCTTCGGACTCGTGCGTGGCCTTGATTAGCACGATGACTTTCATTGCGTTTCCACCCTGTCACGTCACTTGCTCAAAACGACGTGGGTGGCGTGCTCGGAGGCGGCGTGCTCCGTGCACTTGTAGCCCAGGGCCGCGGTATCGATGCCGGCGAGCAGGTGCTCACCCTTACCGAGAAGCACCGGCGAAATCACGAGGTGCAGCTCGTCGATCAGGCCAGCGCTGAGGTACTGGCGAACCGTCGCAGCACCGCCGCCGAGTCGGATGTCCTTGCCCTGCGCCGCCTCTTTCGCGCGGCTGAGTGCTGCGTGAATGCCGTCGGTGACGAAATGGAACGTCGTCCCGCCATCCATCGTGAGCGGCTCGCGAGCATGATGCGTGAGCACGAAGACGGGCACGTGGTACGGCGGATTGGCCCCCCACCAGCCCTTCCAGTCGTCGTCGGGCCAGCCGCCGCGCGAGGGCGTAAACATGTTGCGACCCATGATCCAGGCGCCGAGGTTCTCGAAGCCGCGCGCCGCGAAGCGATCGTCGACGTCTTCGCGAGGCGCGTGGCCCGAAGTCAGCGACTCAGTAGGATGCCCCGTCATTTTCTGGAACGTCTTCGTGCCGAAGACCCACTTGTGCAGCGCCATCCCCCCGACGCCCATCGGTTGTTCCAAAGTCTGGTCAAGACCAGCGCCGTAGCCATCGATTGAGATTGAAAATGCGTTCACGCGAAGCATGGTCATGGCGTAACTCCTCACAGAAGCGACGAACGAGCGCGAGCCCGATCGACACGCCGACGGGATTTCCTTCCGGGCCGGACACGCCGCCAGAAAGTACCACGATGACTGAGCGGGCCCTGCTGTAAGCGTCGGATGAAGCACGCGAGCGCCGGGCCGGTCCTCTTCCGAGGCCGGGCGTTCCTAGCGCAATCCAGCGTAACCCAGCAGTCTGTGCGCGAGACCGCCCACGGCTCGCCCCGATTCGGATAAAAAGCCAGCTCAAATGCAGGCCAGGCTTCGCTCGCTGTTAGCGCAAATTCGGAAGAAGGAGCGGTGGCTCGTCGCGGCCGCTTTCCTGGTGCTCTTCGCAGCGCACGCGACGATGCTTCGCGCGGTCGTTCAGAACGGCGACACCGCGGTCTACAACGACCAGGTCGATGCCCGCGACTTCGAGAGCTGCGCTATCCATATCGGTTACATGCTCGTTGGGTCGGTGTTTCACGCGCTGCTGCCCTTTCAGACGGATTTGGGCATGAACGTGATGGCCCTCGCCTTCGGCATCGGCACCCTGTTTGCGGTCTACCTGATGGGCGTCCGACTCGGCTCGCGCGTCGCGGGCGTCAGCGGCGTTGCATTTCTGCTGTGCGCTAGAGAGTTCGTGCACGCCATGTTGCTCGCCGAGGTCGATATTCTCGAGGTCAGCCTGGTTACTCTGTCTCTTGCGCTGTACCTGCGCGGGCGCGAGCGACTAGCAGGCGTGCTGTTCGGTCTGGGCATGCTCGTGACTCCGCTGTCCGCCACGACATTGCCGCTCTTCGTGTGCACCTTTGCGCTCGTCGAACGCGGACCGCGCGCGTCGCTTGGCGCGCACGCGCGGCGGGTATTCTGGTTCGCGCTGTGCTCCCTCGCAGTGTACGTGCCCGTCGTCGCCTGGCATTACCACCAGTACGTCTACGGCCCACGCAGTTTGACCACGGCGCTACGTTTGCATTTCAACTTAGCGCGGCAAGCCGCGCGCAGCTGGGAATTCTTGACGGCCGGGTCTTGGGCCGTCGCGGCCCTTTATTTGGCGGGCATCCTCAGCGCTTTAACCGATCGGCGCCTCTGGCGCCTAGGTCAGCTCGGGCTTGCGGTGGTGCTCAGTGTCGTAGTGACGCTCGTGGTCGGAGACCGCACGTACGACGTGCCGGTTCAGTTGCCGAACGTCGTGATCTTGTGTCTCTTGGCGGGGCTCTTCGTCCATCGCCTTGCCGCAATCCCCAGGTTTGCGCTTGGCAAGCTGGCCTGGGCGCTGCCGCTCGCCGCGCTCGTGTTCATGGCGCCGGAAGGCTACGTCGCCAACCAGCGTGAGATCGCGGGCGACGTCCAGCTGCGCGACCTCTATCGCTCGATGGTAATTCAGAGCCAGCCGCTCGGGCTCCTACTCGTCGGCTCTTCTGGTTTCATGCGAATCCGCGTGTTCAACCGCTACGTGGCCAACCGCGGGGCGGGCACGCTATCCGCGCGCGAATTTTTCGGAAGGATTCGCGCGCGGCAACACGCACCGGCGACAACCAAGATCTGGTTTTGGTCCACCGTGCCCGCGGCGAAGCTCGCTCCGCTCAATGCAACTTACCAACTCACTTCGCTGACCGCCGGCGGCCGCAGATTCCAGGTGCTCGTCCCCCGCGCCCCGGCGCGGTGAGCCAAACCGGTACGAGACGCTCGACGCGATCCTCTTAGTCGACCCCGAGACCGTGCGTAGGATCGGGCCGGTCTTGCTTGAGCGGTACGCGGCCGTGGGCGTGTCACGCTATGCGGCCGCCCTGTAGCTCGGGCTACGTCGCTATTTCGCCTTGCAGGCGTTCTCGCAGGATGCGAGGGGCGCGGTCAGGGCGCTGTATTGAGCACAGGTTAGGGCGCCGAATTCTTTGATGCACTCGTCACCGTTGGCGAAGTCCCAGGTGTAACCGTCTTGGCAGGGCGTCGGGTCGTTGCAATTCATGTTCATGAGCGTCTCGCAGCTCGCTTCATCCGTGCCGAATTGGCTCGCTGGTAGATCGGCGGCTGACCCGCATTCCCAGATCTTCTTGCACTCGGTTGCGTTGATGGCTTTGCACTGGGTCATCTGGTCTGGCCCGGTGCTCGCGTCACCGCTGCTACCGCAGCCGAATAGTGATCCGACCAAACCAAGCGCGAGCAACACCCGTAGCGTTTTGACGAGCACTGAGATTCTCCTTGATGGCACCGTAGCCGAGCGAGGTGGCATCACGCACCAATCATCAGCCTGACGCAGCGCGGGCGTTGGTCGAAGCGCTTGGGACTTTCCTGTCCGACAAAATGACTAAGAGCCCCCGAGCCTCCCAACCAGGCAGTTCCACCTTCGCCACGCGAGACAACGTCTGCAGGGGCCCGAAGACCTCGAACCCGTTGCGTTCGACCGACGCTGCTTCACTGTTGAGCCGCTCCCGATTGCCCGGGTCGCAAGGACGGGTCCAAGTCGGGTTCTGTAAAGCTGTGGGCCGCCCCGTGTCGCTCGCCGTGCTGCTCGCACCAGAGCTCGGCGCAATTTGTGGCTGCGCGAACCTCGATGCACCGCGGGCAGGGCGGCTCGATGCTCGGAGCCGGCGCGGACACCGCCTTCGGTCGCGCGACGAGCACCGCGCACGGAGCCAAGCGAGTTACCACCTCGGCAACCGAGCCGAGCAGGAATCTCGGTAGCCCATTTCTGTCGTGTGTGCCCACGACGATCAAGTCGGCCTCGACATCGGCCGCCAGCTGGGCGATCTGGCGCCAGGCTTCGTCGCGACGCAGGTGATAGAAGAGCCGCTCGAAGGGCGTTCGAGCATGGCACGCTCGGAAGGCGCTGACGCGCTGAGCCACGTAAGTTTGCAGGTCGCGTTTGTCCTCGGAGGAGGTCTGCGCTTCAACGTCCGGCGAGCTCGAGCGCGAGCGCGACCGCACGTGCACGACGTGCAAGTGCGCGTCCACCCTGCGGGAGGTGATGGCCAGGGCCTCCTCGAAAGCAAGGTCGGAAGCCGGCGTGTAATCGACCCCGACCACGACGACGTATTTCGTTTGGTTCATGACTCGACGATTGAAGGGGCAAGAAGCGTTCCGTGGTGGCGCGGCCATGCGCCGCGCACCTGGGACACCGTGTTCAGCCGCCGCGTCGGTCACCCCCGGTTCGCTCGTGGACGCTAGAGCTCGACGTGCAGAATCTGCGGCGAAATGCAAAGCTGGTGCAAATGCTGCGCGAGAGGCGCGCACATTGCGCTCGCCGCTCTCTGCCCAAGAGGGTTGCGCCGTGCGCAAGCGCGATTTTGCGCATTGCAGTCCTAAGAGATCCAAAGCTTAACGGCGTTTCGTCGAGTGTGGGTCGCCATGGTGACGCGACGCAGTGCCGGCTGGCACGCTCCATGCTGCAACGCGCTTGAATCCCGCACATGGGTGGGACTCGAACGCAGGAGTGCCACATGAGTATCCCATCGACGACCGAAGAGGCGATCAGGCGCGTAGAAGTGAAGCCGCGTTACGGCAACTTCATCGGAGGAAAGTTTCACGCGCCCGTTCGTGGTCAGTACTTCGAAAACCCGAGTCCGATCACGGGAAAGCGCCTGTGCGAGGTCGCGCGGTCGACCGCGGAGGACGTGGAGCTCGCGCTCGATGCTGCTCACGCTGCGGCGCCCGGCTGGGGCAAAACCTCGCCTGCGGAGCGCGGCAGGATCCTGAATCAGATTGCGGATCGTTTAGAGAGCAACCTGGAGAAATTTGCGATCCTCGAGACCCTCGACAACGGCAAGCCGATTCGGGAAACCCTGAACGCCGACCTGCCGCTGGCGATCGATCACTTCCGGTACTTCGCGAGCATCATTCGCGCGCAGGAAGGTCGGCTCTCGCAGCTCGACGAAAATACGGTGGCCTATCATTTTCACGAGCCGCTCGGCGTCGTGGCCCAGATTATCCCCTGGAATTTCCCGCTGTTGATGGCGAGCTGGAAGCTTGCCCCCGCGCTTGCCGCGGGCAATGCGGTGGTGCTGAAGCCCGCCGAGCAAACGCCGCTCACCATGCTCGTGTTCGCAGAGTTGGTCGCGGATCTCCTGCCGCCCGGAGTGCTCAACGTGGTCAACGGCTTTGGCGTCGAGGCGGGCAAGCCGCTCGCGTCGAGCCCGCGCATCGCCAAGGTCGCCTTCACGGGCGAGACCACCACCGGTCGGCTGATCATGCAATACGCGAGCGAGAATCTGATCCCCGTCACGTTGGAGCTGGGTGGCAAGAGTCCGAACCTGTTCTTCGCGGACGTCATGGATCAAGATGACGAGTACTTCGACAAGGTGCTCGAGGGCTTTGCGCTCTTCGCGCTGAATCAAGGCGAGGTCTGCACCTGTCCATCCCGAGCCTTGGTACAGGCCAGCATCTACGACAAATTCATGGATCGCGCGCTAGCTCGCACTAAGAAGATTCAGCAGGGGCACCCGCTCAACCCGCCACCATGATCGGCGCGCAAGCCTCGAACGACCAGCTCGAGAAGATCATCTCGTACATGGACATCGGTCAGAAAGAAGGCGCGAAGATCCTAACTGGTGGCAAGCGAGCCTCCCTCGAGGGTGAGCTCGCTGGTGGGTACTACTTCGAGCCCACGATCTTCACCGGCAACAACAAGATGCGCGTCTTCCAGGAGGAGATCTTCGGTCCGGTCGTGGCGGTCACGCCATTCAAAGACTTCGACGACGCGCTGTCGATCGCCAACGACACGCTCTATGGCCTCGGAGCCGGCGTCTGGACGCGGAACACCAACACCGCCTACCGAGCCGGGCGCGGCATCAAAGCCGGGCGCGTTTGGACCAATTGCTATCACCTCTATCCGGCGGGCGCTGCCTTTGGCGGCTACAAGCAGTCGGGTATCGGGCGTGAGAACCACGCCATGATGCTGGACCATTACCAGCAAACCAAGAACCTACTCGTCAGTTACGACACCAAGGCGATGGGCTTTTTCTGAGTCAACCGCGACTCGCTATCGCCAGCGAAGAAGGAAAGCGACGCATGGTCGAGCGAGTTGCAGTTAGCGAAGCCGCCCGCCAGGTCATCGAAATACTGCGCGCCCAGCACGGCGAGCTGATGTTTCACCAGTCGGGCGGCTGCTGCGATGGCAGCTCGCCCATGTGTTACCCGCTGGGCGAATTCCGTCTGGGCAGCCGCGACGTGTACCTGGGCAGCATCGCGGGCTGTGGCTTTTACATGGGCGAGCAGCAGTTTGCGTATTGGCAACACACCCACCTCACCATCGACGTAGTCCCAGGCCGTGGCGGCGGCTTTTCGTTGGAGACGCCCCTGGGCGTGCGCTTCTTGGTGCGTTCACGTGTCTTCACGGACGATGAAATCGCGAGCTTGACCCAACAAGGCCCGCCGCCGCGTGGTCCAAGCGCTGACGCACCGCGCTGACCGCATTCGGTCTCTGATGCGAATCATCTGAGCTCTGCTAGCAGCCTGCCCCGGAGGCTTTGCCGGGCTCTGCCGACGCCGCGCTGAGCGAAGCCTTTAACCGAGTCCCACTAGCGGCAAATTCCGACTGTTCCGCGTCTGGAAGCGACCGCTCCGTCGAGCGGATTTCGGGCAGGCTATCGAGCAGCGCATCCACGAGCGACGCCTCGTACAGCTTGCCGCGCTGTGCCTGGAAGTGCTCAATCACTTGCGGCTCATCCCAGCCCGGCTTGTAGCAACGCGGCTGCCTGAGCGCATCGTACACGTCTGCCACCGCAACGACCCGCGCTTCCACGGGGCACTCGGCGCCCACGAGGTGCCGCGGGTAACCGCTGCCGTCCCAGCGCTCGTGATGACAGAGCGCGATACTGCTAGCAAGTTGAATCAAAGGATGCGCGATGCCATCGAGCAGTTGGGCGCCGAGGGCGGCGTGCGCTTTCATGATCTCGAATTCCTCGGCTGTGAGCTTGCCCGGCTTGGTGAGGACGGCGTCAGGGATCATGATCTTGCCGATGTCGTGCAGCATCGCTGCACGGGCGATATCCTTGCACCTCGTCTCGTTCATTCCCATCGCTCGCGCCAGGATCTCGGTGAAGCGGGCGATCCGGCGCACATGCTCTCCGGTCTCGATGTGCCGAAGATCCCAGGCACTCGTGAGATGCTCGGCGAGCTGCCGCGGGATCAACTCCAATGCCTCTCGCGCACCAGCGAGCTCCGAGTTGACCTTGGAGCGCTCCGTGTGCTCGGAGAATTCGCGCCTCGCGTGCTCTAGGATTACCGAAACCTGCGCCTCGAGGGCCAACGCGTCGACAGGTTTTCTTAGGTACGATGAGGCTCCGCGATCGAGCGCCTTCAACATCTCCGAACGCTGATCGCTGGCAGTCAACATGATAGCGCGCAAGTGTGGATGGCCGAGGCGCATCTGGCGAAGCAGGTCGAGTCCGCTCCCGTCCGGAAGAGCGATATCGAGCACAGCGAGGTCCACCTCATTCGACTCCAGACAAGAGCGCGCCCCCTGAGCACTAGCGGCCTCGAGAGTCTGATGTCCGAGCGCCCGTAGCAGCCGAGTTACCGAGCGGCGCACCGTGGGGTCGTCGTCCACGACGAGGATGCGCCCACATTGGCCAGGCGATGTCGTTTCGAGCATTCTCTCCGGCCAAGCAAACGGCCGACACGCGAACCACGTAAGCCCAGTGACCAGTGCGAGTCACGTCTCGGGGTCGAGCACACCGCGCGGCGCTTCGACCACGCGGGAGGCGGCGAGTTCCGCCGGTGTATCCTCGCCCTGCGCCCATTCCTGCAAATCGTCACCGAACAAATCGAGAGGATGAGGCGTGCGCACGGTATCCTTGCCACACGTCAAGTCGTTCGCGGGACAGTGCTGGTCGCAGCCCGGGCGTTCTTGAAATGAGTGAATGACATGACGACGATCACAGTGAAGCCTTTGCCTGTCGAAGCTCGCCCCAGTGCGGCCGCGCTTTGGGAGTCGCACGGTGAAGCCATCACCACCTTGCTGTGTGCGGCGTTCGTAGGCGCCGGATGGCTGGCCCACCGAGCGGGGCTTGGAGCTACTGGAACTGCCCTCATCTTCCTGGTGGGCTACATACTGGGAGGATATCGGCAGGCGATCGAGGGGACGACTACCCTCATCAAAGACCGCGAGCTCGACGTGGACCTGCTCATGGTAGTGGCTGCCATCGGCGCCGCTGCGATCGGGTACTGGTTCGACGGAGCACTCCTCATTTTCATCTTCGCGTTGAGCGGAACACTCGAAGGATACGCTGGCGCGCGCACTAAGCGCGACATCGAAGCGCTCATGGCGCTTCACCCCGAAGACGCTCTCGTCGTCCGCAACGGGCGCGAACAAAGAGTCCCCGCAGCTTCCCTCGTTGTCGACGAGCTTGTCATCATCAAGCCAGGTGAACGCATCGCGGCAGACGGCGTCGTTGTCGGCGGGACGTCTACCGTGAACCAAGGGTCCATTACCGGGGAGTCGATGCCCGCCGATAAGCATGCGGGCGACGAGGTATTTGCAGGCACCATCAATGGTCACGGCGCGCTTCGTGTGAGCGTGACTCGTCCAGCGGCAGACACGATCCTAGCGCGGATGATCCAGCTCGTGCAGGAAGCCCAGGAGCGCCGTCCGCCGGCCCAGCTGTTCATCGAGCGCTTCGAGCGCGGTTATGCCAAGGTCGTCGTCGTTGGTGCGATCGCGGTAGTTGCGCTGCCGAGCCTGGCGCATTGGTGGACATTCCGAGAAGCGCTCTATCGAGCAATGATCTTCCTCGTCGTGGCTTCACCATGCGCGCTCGCCGCGTCGATGATGCCGACACTTCTTTCGGCTCTGTCCAACGGGGCCCGCAACGGAATTCTCTTCAAGGGGAGCACGTTCATCGAGAGTCTCGGGCGCGTCCGCGCCATTGCTTTCGACAAGACGGGAACGCTCACATCAGGGCATCCGGTGGTCACCGATGTCGTCTCGCTTTCCGGCGAGAGCGAAGACGACATTCTCGCCCTTGCCGCGTCGATCGAGAGCCTCTCCGAACACCCACTCGCCAGGGCGATTGTCGCGGAAGCAGCTCGGAGAAATCTCAAAAGCGACGCCGCTTCCAACCTTCAGTCCGTGCCTGGTACGGGCGCACAGGCGATCGTCGGCGGTCAAACATGGTCGATAGGCAAGGCGTCGCTCTTCCCCGAAGTATCCGACTCCGAACGGGCCCGTTACCAAGCGCTGACAGCGCAGGGAAAGACCGTCGTCATGCTCGGAACAGGTGCTGTCCGCGGCATGATCGCGTTGCGCGATACCCTTCGCCCGCGAGCGAGCAACGCGGTGCGCGCTCTTCAGGGCTTCGGGGTCGACCACGTTGTGCTCATCACCGGAGACACCCGCCAGACCGCGGACGCTATCGGAAGAGACGTCGGAATCACGGAAATCCACGCCGAGCTTCTTCCGGCAGACAAGGTTCGTGTCGTCGACGACCTTGTCCGCCGCTACGGGCACGTCGCGATGGTCGGAGATGGCGTGAACGACGGGCCGGCGCTTGCGGCGGCAAGCGTTGGCATCGCAATGGGCGTGAGCGGCACGGACGTCGCACTAGAAACCGCAGACGTGGTCCTCACGACGGACGATCTGGAGAAGATCTCGTATGCCGTTGCACTCGGAAGACAGGCCCTCCGCATCGTAAAGCAAAACCTTGTCCTCGCTCTGGGCATGATCGTGCTCCTCGTGGTCTCCGATCTTCTCGGCTGGATCACGCTTCCGTGGGGCGTCGTCGGACATGAGGGCAGCACGCTGCTCGTGACGCTGAACGGGTTGCGTCTTCTTCGCCAAATACGCCTCGACGCCGGGACCGGGCGCCCTCGCCTCGCATGACACTGCTCGGTCGCGACTCGAGCCATCGTTGGACGAAACGGCGCGGGTGGGCGTTCATCGCTACCCCGTCGACCTGCGCGACTCCGAGCAATCGCGAAAGCCATTGGGGGCTCGCCGTCGTCCACGGAGTCCCCTTGGTATATTTTGTATACCAGTCACTAAGCATGCTGAGCCAGCTGCAAACCGGTGGTGGCGTGTCCCATCCTAGTGCCTGTCCGGCTTGCGAGCGACGCGCCTTAGCCGTAAGGAAACGTGATGCGCGCGCTGCTACGACTCTTGCTCGCTTTCGGGTTCGTGTGCGTGGGCTCTACCCCTCTGTCGGCTGCTGCCACGCCACCCGTGCTCTCGGAGGTGCAGGTGATTCCGCTGCCGGGTGTCGAACGTCGTATCGATCACCTTGCAGTAGACCCGGCCGGAAAGCGGCTATTTGTCGCGGCACTCGGCAACGGAACGCTAGAGGTATTGGACGTGGGCGCGGGCAAACGAATCCGTAGCATCCACGGGCTGAAGGAGCCGCAGGGTGTGGCGTATCTGCCGCTTGTCCATCGGGTCGTCGCTGCTATGCGCGGTGGGGCGGTCGCGGCCTTTGACGATGCGAGCTACGAGCAAACAGCCACCATGCCGAACATGGGTGACGCGGACAATCTACGGTACGACGCAGCCGCTGGTCTGCTTTACCTTGGCTACGGCGAGGGCTCGATTGGGATCATCGAACCCTCAGGCTTGAAGCTCGTCGCGAGCATCCCGCTCGGCGGTCACCCAGAGTCGTTCCGCCTCGAAGAGAATGGCCCTCGCGTCTTCGTCAATGTGCCGCCCCGCCAAGAGATCGTCGTACTGGATCGACGTCAACGCTCGATCCTCCAGCACATTCCCCTCGGTAGCTTCGCCGACAACTATCCCATGTCCCTCGATGAGAGGGGGCACCGACTGTTCGTGGGAGTGAGGCAGCCAGCGCGGTTGCTCGTGTTCGACACCGTCTCGGGCAAGCGCATCGGGGCGGTTCCGTGCGTCGGAGACACTGACGACCTCTTCTTCGACGCGCGCCGCCAGCGCGTGTATGTCATTGGCGGGCAAGGCTATGTTGATGTGTTCGACGCCGCTACTTCCGGCAAGTATGAGCGGCTGGCACACATCGCGACTCGCGCCGGAGCCCGCACTGGTCTGTGGTCGAGCGAGCTAGATCGCTTGTTCGTCGCGTGGCCCGCTCGGGACGGCCGCCCTGCAGCGATTCACGTGCTCGCCGCAGCCGATGGCACGTAGGGTCCCCGCGCTTCGACGTCTCGGCGAGGCCGTCAACGAGTCGAGCTTCGGCGAGATCATCACTCTGACTCGCCCGAACCAACTCGTCCCAATCTTGGCTGAATTCGCCCATCCTGCTCGGCCCGTGGCATGTTATGTTAAAGTTATGTCAATCAAGCGCATCACGATCAGCGTGCCAGCCGCTACGGCATCCCGTTATGCTGTACGCGCCTGGGGCGAGTAGCGATGAAGACAAAACGAGGGAGGCGGAACGTTTTTCGCGGACACAGAGCGGGTGGCCTCGCACTCGGAGTAGCGCTCTTGGAGCTTCTGTTTTGCGGATGCGGCAGCAAATACTACGAGTGCGGCGGAGACCCCGTGTCATGCGGTGATCGCTCTGTTGAGCAGTGCGACGTCGGCACAACGGGAGGCTGCGCCGCAGGTCCCGGCTGCGTCGCACCGACCTGCGATCATCACTCGGAGGCGCAGTGCGAGGGCCTGCCGGGCTGTGCTTGGTCCCCGTCCGGTTGCTCGCTCTCTAGCGATCCGTGCACCGGTGTAGCGACGGAAACGGAATGCCTGGCAAGCGCAGTTTGCAGTTGGTCCGAAGCGTGCCACGGAACACCGTTGCCATTTTGTTCGTATTCCACGCAGAAATCGTGCACGGCGGTGCCAGGCTGCATTTGGTATCTACAAGAAGACGCTTGAGCCGCGCACCTCGATCTCGATCTCGATCTCGATCTCGATCTCGATCTCGAGCTCGATCTCGATCTCGACGCGGCCACCAGCCCCCCTCCCAAATCGTTACCGGAAGCCTCTCCCGCTCCGGGCTCGACCTTGTGGCACCATGTGGAGGGCCGACGTGGGCGAGGGAGGCTTCCGCGGCAACACAATGGTGAACACGCACCCGGTGCCGGGGACATTACATACGGTAATTTGGCCGGAGTTGGCGCGCACCGCGGTGAGGGCGATCGTCAGACCAAGCCCGAGCCCTGATCGGTCAACGCCGGCCTGGGTGAACGGATGGAACAGCTCCTCGGCTTTTCCGTCTGGGATGCCGCCGCACTGATCCTGGATCTCGATCAGAACATTGTCAGGGGTCGCGTGCGTAATGAGCGAAACCTCGCTGTGCGGGCGCGTGAACTTGAACGCGTTTTGAAGCAGATTTGAGACAGCCGAAGCGAGCAGTTGTCGATCCGCCTCGACGACCAGGTCACGGTCGACCGGGCTCACTAGTAGCTTGATACCAAGTCCTTCCGCCTGCATCCGCGCAACGAGATCGACTTCCTCGATGAACTCCGCCAGCACCAGGCGCTGAAGCCTTGGGGTCCCCGCCTCGAGCCGAACTTCCGCGAGCGAGCGTTCCACTAGAGTGCTCAGCCCAGCGAGGCTTCGAGCATGGACGGCGCTCGTGCTGCCGCCGAGCCCTACCGCCCCTCGTTTGATGACATCGAATGAAAGAGTCGCGGCATTCAGTAGATTGCGCAGCTCGTGTGCCAACACGCCCTTGCGTTCGGTATTTTCCCTGGCGAGGTCGTTTTCCCTGTGCTGGCCATAGGCGGTCACGGCGCCAGCAATTGCATCGTCGAGACAGAGGTTGAACATGTGGAAGTCCGCGGCGCTGATGACGGCATTCGTCTCGACCGCAAGCTCCGTTACGACTTGGCAAACATCGCCGTACCCATGCACCACCTGCCCAACCGTAAAGCCATTTCTCAGCAGCTCGCGGCCGTGAAGCGCCGCGCTGGCGTCGATAGCTCCTCGGGGATCGTTGACGAGATGCAATGCACTGGTCGACGCGACCTCCGCCAGAGCGTCGGCGAGTTGGGCCAAAAAGATGGGGATCCCGTGCTCCAGCCGCGCTTCACCCCTTCGGGTATCTCGAGGCGAGTCACTCGATGCTGCGGGCATTCTCTTGCGCACCCGTTGGCGTGCCCGCTCGATGATCAAGTCTCGGTTCGCAAGGATGAATTCGCGTAGCATCTATTGGGCTATTTGCGCTCGATCTACCTTTTGAGATGGCGGCGGACATCGTCGGAGCTGACGCCGACTTCATCCACGGCGGCGCGCAGCTCAGTCTCGGTACAGCCTAACGTCGTTGTCCAGTACCGAACCACCTCGCGCGACTCGTGCAGGTCTATCCGTGCGCGTTCTCGTTGGCGCCGGACCATCGGTTCGCGAAGCAGCAGGTCGACTTTCGGATCCCGCATGAACGTTCCACTCGGCCGCGATTCGGACACGGCAGCCAAGAGATCATCTAAGCCAATCGGTTTGGTCAGGAAGCCGTGAAACCCTGCCCATTGGCTGCGGAGACAACCCAGTCCTGTCGCGTCACCCGTGAGCGCGATGAATCTACAGTCGATCAGATCCGCGCGTAGCGCGGCACCGAGCTCATAGCCATCCATGGTCGGCAAGTTGACATCGAGAATCGCAACCTGAGGTCGGAACTCGGTCGCTATTGAGATGGCGCTTAGCGGGTCATAGGCGACCCGCGCTTCGTGCCCCTGCGTCTCTAACGCTTCGGCGATGATGTCCGCCGAGTCGACGTGATCATCTACGACTAGGACTCTGCGCGGAGCTGGCAACTCACGTTCACTGCCAACTGCGGAGTTCATGACGTCGAGGATGGGCGCGCGGCTACGCCGGGTCAACTGACGGTTTCCGCGCGCAGTGCCTGTCGCAGATAGTCCCAGTCTGCGTGGCTGGGCAGAGAGGCTCAAACAGCGAGTGCGTCGGGGCGTCGGGGTAGATTGATGGTGAACACGCAACCGGTCCCGGGAATATTGCGCACCTGGATGTCTCCGGCGTTCGCGCGCGCCGCGCTTCGTGCGATGGAGAGCCCCAGCCCGAGGCCCGAGCGATCAGTGCTCTCCTGAGTGAACGGGCGGAATAAATTCTCTGCTTTTCCCGCGGGAAGGCCGCCGCATTCATCGCAGACATCGATCAGAACGCGGTCCGCGGTGACCCGTGTGGCGAGAGAAACATGCCCATGGGCTCGGCTGAACTTGAACGCATTTTGGAGGAGATTCGAAACGGCCGACGCGAGCAGTTGCCTGTCGGCATCGATCATCAAACCACGATCGACGGGGTGCATCGTGAAATGAAGGCCGTATCCCTCGGCATGCAGCGCACCACTGACTTGCATTTCCTCCATGAATTCGACCATCGAGACACGTTGAAGCTTCGCAATTCCCGACTCTAACCGAACTTCTGCAACCGAACGGTCAACTAGGGCGCTGAGCCCGGACACGCTTCGGGCGAGCATCGCGCCCGTGCTTCCACTGAGCCCGACCTTTCCTTCCCTGATGATGGCCAACGAAAGCGTCATGGTGTTGAGTAGATTGCGCATTTCGTGCGCCAAAACCCCGAGACGCTCGGTGCCCTCGTAGGCAAGGTCACGCTCGCGTTGACCTCCGTATGCGGTGACCGCTCCGGCGATGGCCTGGTCTAGGCACTTGTTGAATGCGTGAAACTCTTGCGTGCTGATCAGGACATTCGCCTCACTTGCCAGGTCCGTGACGACCTGACAGACGTCCCCGTATCCGTTCACCACCTGCCCAACGGTAAGGCCATTCCGCAACAATTCCTCGCCGTGAAGTGCGGCGGTGTTGGTAATCTCCGTTCTGTCAGACACCGTGCCGACCACGTGTAGCGTTGACACCGAGCCGACCCGGGCCAGTGCATCCACGATTTGGGTCAGAAGAATCGGGACTCCGTGCTCCAAGTTGGTATCTGTGGATTTCGGAGCCGACCTCTCACTGACGCGTTGCTTAACGCGCTCGATGATCTTGTCGCGGTTCGCAGCGATAAACTCTTGGAGCATATGCGATTACGTTGCGCCCCGTCTCCTCGCGCCGCAAGTTTGGTCTGGACGTCATGCCCTCGGATGCGCAACTAGCGACGAGGCATAAATGCGTCGCTCAGAAGAATTGGCGAGCGCCACGGTCGTGTAGAGCTCAATAAAACGGGCGGTTACCGGTCTTGGTCCTTCGAATCCACGCTCGGGCGACGGGATCTCCTGCCCTGCTTGCCTCAGTCAGCAACTCGGGGAGAATGCTCCGGGTCTTGCCGTTCGATATCGTCGCGCGCGCAATTCGACATCGCGCGGACATGCTCATCTCGCTGGACGGTCGGCAGAGCAATTTGTCCAACGCAGCACAACTTCCAGCGAGAGCGCCGGGGGAGATTGCGCTGCCCATTTTTGGCGGACTCGCGAAAGCTATCGAAAGCGCGGCTGACAAGTCGAGCTGAGCGGGAGACGTTGACACGCTCGCCTCCGACGAAGCCAAAGCGGTGTTTCTCACACTGATTCTTCGGCGAGCCTTAGCAGCACGCGTTCGAGCTTCCGAATCAGCAGCAGCGGGTCGGTCTTCTCGACGTAGTCCTCCGCGCCCAAGTTGAGCGAGATGCGGCTGTCGGATTCACCCTCGCGCCCGGACCAAACGACCACCGGGATGTGCGCCGTCATTTTGTCGGCCTTCAGCTTGTTGAGCACGTCACGTCCGTCGGCATCCGGTAGCCCCATATCGAGCACGATGATGTCGGGCTGCGCCGTGATCGCTGCCTCGAGCGCTGATGCGCCCGTAACGGCGCGGATGACTTGATGCCCGCGCTTTTCTGCAACGCGCTCGACAGTTCGCTGGATCGCCTCGCTGTCATCAACGAGCAGAATTCGGCAACCTAATCGGGGTTTTACGCTTTCGGTCATGCCCGCACCACCAGGAACTATCGGCGCTGTGCCACTAGACCGCAATACAATTGCCCACCGGGCATTGCCTCCATTCACCTGTCCATAATCGACATGGTACTTTTGCCAGGTGCCCAGTCCCGTTTGATGCCAGACCCGCTAGACAATTCGGGCCCCCCCCGAGGTACTGCCGCACGGCGTCCGCGTTCGAGCCTACCGCGTCTAGCGCTCTGCGAAGCTCTGCCTGTGTGCAGCACAAGCTCGTCGCCCAATACCTGATTTCCATAGGATCGTGCGCCCTGATGCGCGTCCGGTCCCGCGTTCTTCGATGCATCCCGTAGACCTCATCCATCGCGTGCCCCTTTCGGCCTTGCGCTGAACTCGCTCAGCGGCCGACACGGTAACCCGAGAGCGCGCGCCAGAGTGCGGCTGGCGTTCAGGCTGAGGCGATGCGACTAGTAATGGCAGGCCTCAGCGTGCGTGCAGCGTCCGAGCGGCTGGCGATCGTCGCGCAGCTTTCGGCGGATGCGACCGGCGGTGCTACGTGAGCAGCAAGTCGCTCCGCTCGCCCCGCTCGCTGGACGTCGTCGCCCAAGTCCGCCGGGCCACGCGATCTGTAGCAAGCGATTCGGTCGGGCTGCAGGCGGAAGCTGGTAGGCTCGCACTGGCGGCGGCGGAGCAAATTGCGAGCGCGGCACGCGGAGGGCCGAAGGATGCCCGAAGATTCGAACGGGAGCTCTCCGTGAATTGTCGAAGTGCTCCCACTCGCCACCACGACGCCGTCGGGCTCCGAAACGGCTGTGTTGACCTATACTGCCGGTCCGTGACGTTCGATGAACGCTTGTACTCGCATGTAGTCGACGTAGTCAGCGCAGCTTGGCTCGCCGGAAGCGAGCTCGTGTTCCACGCCCCGTCCCACCCCGGGTCGCTCGCGTCGTTCGGGTTCTTCCCGCTTCCCGCTGCCGGCATGTTCCCCGGATAACTGCTCCAGAACTTCCGGAAGCGACCCACGGTGATCTCATACGTGTCTAGCCGGAAGTCGCTCACCGTCGCAGGGTAGTTCGCGTCATTGCCGCGGTTAAATGTGCCGCCCGTCACCACACTCGACGCGCAGCAGCTCGCGTTGCCACTCGGGCCGCACGTCGCCGCGAGGCCGATACAAGAAGGCGGCGGCGGCGGACCGCAGACATTCGTCGTCGTGTTGCAACTCGGCGTGGTTCCGCTGCAATCCCTGTCAGACAGGCACCCCACGCACTGCGACGTGGTGCCCAAGTTCTTGCACTTCGGTGTCCCTGTGCCGCACGCCGCGCAGGCTGCGCCGCAGCTCGCATCGGCCTTACAAACCGAGCACACGCCCGCTCCGGCGCAGGCCTTGTTTGTCCCGCACCCGATATCCGTGGGCGTGTAGCTGCAAACGCCTGCTCCACTGCACGTCCCCGCCGCCGAGTAGGTCGTCGCCGTCGCCGTGGTCTTGCAAAGCGACGCCGGCGGCGTGGTGCACGTCACCCCAGCGCAGGACGAGCCAGCTGAGCCTCCGACCCCGGCCGTGCCGCCGCTCGCGGCGCCAGCCGTCCCGCTGCCCGTCCCCGCCGTGTCACCCGAACCGCCCTGGCCGCCACTCGGCGGGACCCCGTTGACGATGACGCCCGATGGCGCGCCAGAACTGCCACTGCCGCCCGCGCTCGCCTGAATCTCCGTTCTGCCGCCGCAACCCAGCGCGAGCAGAACGAAAGCCGCCAACGAAGCTCTGTTGGTCGTCCCCTTGATCATCATGGGCAAGTTTAGCGCCTCCGCCCGCCATGGCATCCGTCAACGAAAACCCGACGCTTCGACGTCGGGGCCGGCGACCGTCAACGGGTTCAGCGAGCCCCACGCTAGTTTGGCGGTACTCGTGGAGGCGGCGCGATCGGCACGAATGTCACCGGAACTTGGATCCTGGCCCACCCGCCATCGGGCGGACCAAAGTGCCTACTGCCGGCTGCGGCGGAAATGCAGGTTACGATCCGGCTGCTCACATCTCCTGTGGCCGCCTGCACAGACGTGACGTAAGCCAGTCGGCAAGACAGGTTTCTGGAGCATGCTGCACGAAGCGAGGACGGACCTCTCGATGCTTCTCGCGCTGATGTTTCTGTTTTGGGTCGGTGCAGGCTCGTGGTCTTTCGACGCACGCACACCGCGGGGCAGCGGACGATGACCCGCAGCCAGGCGTTCGTGCCCGCGCTGGTGCTCGCTGGAGCTCTGTCTAGCAGCCGAGCCTGGGCGGGCCCGCCATTCCTCACCGACGACCCAGAGCCGGTCGAGTTGAGGCATTGGGAATTCTACGCCGCGACGCAATGGTCTGCCGAGCGCCACGCTGCATCTGGTACCGCGCCCCACGTGGAAGTGAACTATGGCGCGCTCCCGAACCTTCAGCTGCACGTCATTGTTCCCGCAGTCTTCGCCTGGTCGAGCGGCAGCGCGGTCGAATACGGCCTCGGGGACATAGAGCTCGGCGCAAAATTCCGCTTTGTGGAAGAAGGCGAGTGGCGGCCCCAGATCGGAATCTTCCCGCTGATCACATTGCCGACAGGATCGCATCGCCGAGGCCTCGGCGCGGGCAAAGCGCAAGGGTTGGTGCCGGTCTGGATCCAAAAGAGCTTTGGCCCCTGGATGACATACGGCGGTGGGGGGCTTCGCTTTGCTTCGGATGGCCGTGCCGCGGTGCTTGGCTGGCTGCTCCAGCGAAAAATCTCTGAGCCGATCGCGCTTGGCGCGGAGGTCTACGTGACGGCGCCGCTCAACGGCGAAGCGGCCCAGGTCCAACTCAACCTCGGCACCGTCGTCGACTTTTCCGACGAGCACCACTTGCTCCTCTCGGCCGGTCCTTCCTTCGGCACCAGCGCCGAGGCGCAAGCCTATCTCGCCTACCAGCTCACGATCTGACGACCGCAAATGGTGAAACGAGCGCACCGCGGTCGAGCGTGTGGTGAAGGTGCGCTACGCAAGTGCGTAGCGGCTCTGGTCGGCGAGGACTACGCTTCATTGAATGCGAACGAACGTCAGGCGAGCTCTTTTGAAGGCGTTCGCCCGCCTGCTTAGCGCTTCGGTGCTGCTCACCGCCTGTGAGGGAGGCCCGCGCATGCCCGTCGCGTTGCCCGTCACCACCGAAGGTCCGCACGACGAGTGCGAGCGTGGCCTGGTCGCGTTGGAAAAATGGCAGGCAAAGCTACCGCCCGGGTTCGCGGTCGACGGTCAGGACCTACGGCTCGCGGAACGACAGGCCAGCGCTTCACACGAGCCAAGCGCCTGCCCGTCGACGACCTTGAGGCTGGGTCAGGAGCACATGCACATGCCGCGTCCGTGGCTAGTTACGGA
>DATCFJ010000603.1:0-4319 GCA_036509605.1 Polyangiaceae bacterium
AAAGTGCGGCTCGCCGCGCTCGTGCACGACGCGCAAGACCGCACGAGCGTGCTGCTCCGCAGCTACCGTGGCAAAGACCAACAAGGCCCGATCACCTTGCCCGTGCCGGTGACGCTCGATCGCGAACGCGCCGAGAAGGCGCTCTTGTCGTTGAAGGACGAGCTCGACCGCTTGCCCGTCGATGCGCGGCTCGATCTCGAAGCGCGCAAGCTCGTGCCCGAACAACCCGGACGCCTGCTCGACATCGACGCCACGCTCGGCGCGATCGAAGAAGCGCTCGGCCGCGGCGAGCCCAAGGTCAAAGTCGTGTTCGAGGAGCGCCGGCCCAAGCGCAGCGCGAGCGAGCTCGGCGCGGTCGTCTTCGACGACATCCTCGGCTACTTCGAGACCCATTACGATCGCTCGGCTCGCTTTCAAGCGCGCAGCTTCAACCTGCGGCTCGCCGCGTCGAAGCTCGACGGTCAAGTGCTCTTGCCGGGCGAAGTGTTCGACTTCAACGAGACCGTCGGACCGCGCGACGAAGCCAACGGCTACAAGGTGGCCAAGGTGATCGCCGAGGGCGAGCTCGTGGACGGTATCGGCGGCGGGACTTGCCAGATTTCCGGCACGTTGCACGGCGCGGCGTTCTTCGCCGGCCTGGAGATCGTCGAGCGCTACCCGCACACGCGCCCCAGCGGTTACATCAAGATGGGCTTGGACGCGACCGTGGTCTACCCGACGATCAACTTCAGGATCCGAAACTCGTTCCCGTTTCCGATCGTGCTGCACGAGACAGTGAAGAACGGCATCGTGCGCGCCGAGATCTTAGGCACGAAGCGCACCCGCACCGTCACCTTGATCCGTCGCATCGACGCTGCGCTGCCGTTCGAGGAAGTCGAACGCCCTGACAAGGACCTACCGAACGGTGTGCGCATGCTCGGGCAGCGCGGTGTGCCCGGCTTCAAGCTGCGCCGGTATCGCATCATCCGCGAGGGTGCTAACGCAGTGCGTGAACGCTGGGACGACACCTACCCGCCGACTTCGCAGATCGTGCGCGTGGGCGCGGGCGATATGCCCAAGGACAAGGTGAAGGTTCAGGGCGACCAGCACCCCGAGTATCTGGCCGATGAATTGCTGGTTACCACCCAGGGCCCATCGCTCGACGCCGCCGACGCGGACGAGGACGGAAAGAAGGACGACGACGCCGCCGACCGCGGCGGAGTCATGCGTGAATCCCGCGAGCCCGGAAAATATGGAACGGCGGGCTGGACGGAGGAGGCCGGAATGCCTTATTGGCGAGGTGAGTCCCCCGCCGGGGATCACGAAGCGCCTCAAACGAGGCCCGATTCGGCCCGAGAAACCGGCCCGAGTCGAGACTCCAAGCGGCCGTTGCGAAAAGGGAAAAAGGCCAAAGGATGAGGATCCGGAGCGCGGGCTTGACTCAAACCGAGACCTGCGCGAAGACCCCCGACTCTGAGAGGGCGGCAGGCGGCTTCGCCTCCGTCATGCCCGACCGATACCGGCTGGCCGGTGCATTGGAAAAACATGAACACCACAGAACCTGTCGTTAGCAGTCCCCGAAAACTCCCCGAAGAGAATGGCGCGTCGCAACAACGGGCGGCCGATTGGGAGAATCCACGCGTTGCGTCGATCTTGTCCGCGGCAGCCAAGTGCTTCGCGCGGAAGGGCTTCACCGCAACCACCCTGGCCGAAATCGGCAAGGAGCTCGGGCTCCGGAAGAGCATCGTTCACTACTATTTCGCGAGCAAGGCAGCGCTGATCCACGAAGTGCAGAGCTTCACCTATCACCGCTACCTGGACCGCCTGAAGGAAGCCACGCAGAACGGCGACGGCTCGACGTCGCAAGCGATGGAAGCCTTGAAGGCGCTCTGGGAGGCGATCCAGAACAACAAGACGGGCACCGGCCTCAACATCGAGGTGTGGAGCGCCGCGCGCCGTGATCCGGAGCTGAAGCGCCGCGCAGCGGGGCTGCAGCGCGATGCGCGTCAGGTGATTCGCGAAGCCATGGGGCCGGCGGCGGCCAAGGGCGGCGTGAATCGCTCCGAAGCGCTGGCGACCCTGTCGCTCGCAGTCCTGAACGGCCTGAGCGTCACCGAGTACCTCGAGGGCGACGAGACGCGCGCCCGCGAGGCGTACGAGACGTTCCTGCAGCTCTTGCGGCTCGGCCTCGAGTCGTCGTCCGCGCCGTCCTGAGCACGCACTGACGCACTGACGCACTGACAACCGCGGAACCGGCGCTCCCTCGTGTCGCGTCGGTTCCGCGCGGTGATTGGTTAGCCAATTACCGCAGCGCGCCGCGGCTAGCGTTCGTACTGGGTTCGAGGCATTCTTCGGGCACGTTGCCGCTCATGAACCGCCGCCGCATTGCGCTGTCCGCCGCCCTGCTGTTGGCGGGCGCTGTGTGCGTCGCGGGACCCGCGCAAGCTCGGCTGCGCAAAGCACGCCGGACCCCGCTCGAGCTGAACGCGTTCGGCCCGACGCGCCCGCTCACCGACACCGCTTGGTTGCTCGCTCGCGTGGGCATGAACCGACGCTTCGATTTGGGCAGTGAGCCGCTGCTCACCTTGCTCGAGCGTTACGTCGAGCCCGGTCAAACTCGCGCGCCGGAGTGGCAGAGCTTCTGGCATGGCCGCTACGGCCGAAACAATTTTCAGCTCCACCCCAAGCTGAGCTGGCCGAGCGCGGACGGCGAAGCGCCGGCCTCTGACGCGACGGACGCCTTCTTGCCGCTCGAGCTGCGCACGCCCGAGTTCGCGCAACCAGCGCTCGCGCAGCCGTTCGATTTTTCACGCGCTGAGGTGCTGCCTGATTGGTCCCTGGGGGTCGAAGCGCCGGAGCCCGAGCCGCTCAGCATCAATCAACGCAAGCTTTGCCCGCGTTGGAAGCTGCCACGCGCAGTGTCCGTCGTGCGCTACGACGGCGCGGAGTTCACGCGCATGCCGCTGATCGATTGCCAAGGGGCAATCGCTCCGGACGCGCTCGATCGCTTGAGCGTGCTGGCTCGCCCGCCTAGAACGCCCAAGCCAGACATGCCGCTGCCTTTGCAGCCGGACGAAGACGCCTCCGGCGGGGAGTGGTTGCCGCGCGTAAAACTGCTACATCCGCGGCTGATCTGGGCGGTGCAGAAGATCGCCGAGGCCTTTCCGGGGCGCTCCATTTTCATCATGAGCGGCTACCGGCGAGACGCGCACGGCAGCTATCACCAGAAGGGCCGCGCGCTCGACCTGTACGTCACGGGCGTCGACAACGCGGACCTGTTTCGCTTCTGCCACACGTTGAACGACGTCGGCTGCGGGTTCTATCCGAACAACAAGTTCGTGCACGTCGACGTGCGCCCGTTCGGCACGCACCGCGTGGCGTGGGTGGACGTCTCCGAGCCAGGCGCGCCGTCCGAGTACGTCACGAGCTGGCCCGGGATCCTCGGCACGCAGCTCAGCGACGGCGCCGCGGGCGAGTAGCGCCCGACGACGGCGCGCTTTCGTTTTCTACGCCTGTTGGCGGGGCGCTCGGCTGCCGTCCCGCGCACAGCATTTCCATGTGCGAATTCAAACTTGGATTTGCACGGCGAGAGCCCGCCTAGCGTCGTGTCCTCAATGTCACGATGCAATCGTCGTACGTCGCGCACGCATTGTCGGGCGAGTCTGCGCTCGCGAGCTAAAGCGCAGCTGCGCGCAGCTCTGCCAGCACACCTTGTGCTGCTTCGACCGTGACGACCCCGGCGCCAGCAATGCGCGCCGCGACTAGCTCGACTTCGTCGCCCTGGGCGCCAGCGGCGCTGGCTACCGAGCGCGCGTGCAGCGACATGTGGCCGCGTTGAATGCCTTCGGTCGCCAGCGCGCGCAGCGCAGATAGGTTCGAGGCGAGGCCCACGCTGGCCGCAACCATCGACAATTCATCGGCCGATTCGAGCTTCATGATCTCGAGCGCGAGCCGAGCGGTCGGATGCACGCGCAGCGTCCCGCCCACGATGCCGAGCGCCAACGGCAGCTCCAGCTCGCCCACTAGATCCTCGCCATCGCGGCGCCAGACCGCGAGCGGCGCGTAGCGCCCCGAGCGGGCGGCGTAGGCGTGCGCGCCGGCTTCGACGGCGCGAAAATCGTTGCCCGTGGCCAGTACCACGGCGTCGATGCCGTTCATGATGCCCTTGTTGTGCGTGGTCGCGCGATACGGGTCGAGCTCCGCAAAGCGCGAGGCAGCGACGATCGCGTCCACGACTTCCAGGCCGTCCAGCCCGGCGGAGCGCTCGGAGCCGGGCGACCACTCGCCGCCGCCCCCGGAGCGCGGCGCACTGACCAGCTCGCGCGCGTGAACGCGGCACG
>DATCFJ010000604.1:0-2030 GCA_036509605.1 Polyangiaceae bacterium
CCTCAATGATCGGCGCGAAGACGCGGAAGCCGAGCGCGAGCTGGAACGGCGCACTCTGGGTTTGCCCACCGAGCGCGCCGCGGCAATCGCCATGGATATCGCCGAAGAGCAGCGGGGTTTACATGCCACCGACCGGTCCGAGACCAAGAGCGCGTAACCCAACGCGGCTCGCACGTACTCACGATTTGTCACGTCTCAGCGCGTGGCACGGTCAGTGCTTCTAGCCGCCCGCAAGGAGACGAAACACAATGAACACGAATGCCATCAGGCCCCACATGCCAGTCGTCTGTTCGAAGGACAAGCAGTTCGCAACCGTCGACCACATCGAAGGCTCGAACGCGATCAAGCTGGCCAAGGACGACAGCGGTCAGCACCACTTCATCCCCATGAGCTGGGTCACCTCTGTCGATGACAAAGTGCACATCGACCGCCCCGGCACCGAGGCGATGCGCGAGTGGTCAACGACCGCGCCCAGCTGACAACAAATTGGAGCCTGTGGCGCGGCAGCGAGGACACAATGTCCGATTTTGCCATGCCTTCGCTGCCGCGCCCTGGGCCAATCCGATAGGAGCACTCTCGCCTAGCGGCAAAAACTGAATAGGCACTAGCTTGGCACGCCGAGTGCTTATGAAACCCCACGAGCGCCCGTTATGGGCAATCTATTCCAATCAACCAGCTGCCACCTTGGTCATCGATCATGAACTACCCCCGCTCAGAATTGCCTCCGGTCGACTTTGTGGCGTTTTTGGCTGAGCGCAGCGGCCTGTCTCAGGAGGCCGCTGAGTACCGTTTGGAGCGTTGGTTTGGCGAGTACCAGGCTTCGTCCAAGCAGCGGGCAGCCGACTCGCGCTTCGCGTCGTCGCATTCGCAGGCGGGCTGAGTCGCTGCCGCGCTGCGCTGGAGGTTACTCGTGCGCGGCCGGCGGCAATAGCGCGATCAGGCGACGCGCCGCCTCGAGCGGGGTGGCAAGGCCATTGACCACGCTCGTTTCAGCTTCCTGGCGCGCCCGCGCAAGCGCCGGCTGACCCGCAAAGAGCTCGCGAAGTCCTTCTTCCAGCGCGGCCTCGAACCAGGCACGGCGTTGTTCGCTGCGCCGCCATTCGAGCGTGCCGTCGCGCTCCACCTGCTCACGATACGCGGCCAGCGCGGTCCAAAGCTCGCTAATGCCGGTTTCCTGCAGCGCGCTCAGCACCAGCACGTCTGGCACGCGCTGGCCGCGAGTGATGCCGAGACTCGCGCGCAGTGAGGTCGCATCCGCAAGAACGGCTAAGGCGCGCTCTCCGTCGGCCTTGTTGAAAGCGATCACGTCTGCGGCCTCCAGCACGCCGCGCTTCATGCTGGAAACTTCGTCCCCTGCGCCAGCAAGTAGCAGCAAGAGCAGGCAGTCGACCATGTTGGCGACGCGCTCTTCGGATTGTCCGACGCCCACCGTCTCGACGAAGATCAGGTTGTAACCCGCGGCTTCGCAGAGCAAGATCACTTCGCGTGTGCGGCTCGCCGTGCCGCCGAGCACGCCCAGCGTCGGGCTGGGTCGGATGAATGCTTGCGGCTCCGCGGACAGCCGATTCATGCGTGTCTTGTCTCCGAGCACGCTGCCACCGCTCTTGTTACTCGATGGATCGACCGCGAGCACCGCGACGCGAGCACCGGTGGCGAGCGCTCGGCAGCCAAGCACGTCTATCAACGTGCTCTTGCCTGCCCCAGGCACGCCAGTTACGCCGATTCGAAAGCTGCGCGCCGCGGGCGTGCCTATCGCAGACAGAAGCTCGACCGCGCTCTCGCGCTCTTCGGGCAAGGTGCTCTCGACCAAAGTGATCGCTTTGGCGAGCGCGCGCCGATCCCCAGCGCAGACGGCTCGCGCGAGCTGGTCGCTGCCCGTAGGCATCAGGCTTCCCCCGCGGGGCGCTCCAATAGATCCAAGATCTTTCCGGCCATTTCTGGCATTTTCGTGGCGGGGCCGAAGACCAAGGACACACCCGCGGCGCGCAGCGCCGGCTCGTCGGCGCTTGGGATGATGCCACCGCAGATCA
>DATCFJ010000605.1:0-14109 GCA_036509605.1 Polyangiaceae bacterium
GCGCTGAGCCGCTTCGAATCGAAGGCCGAGCACCAAGAGACATTGAAGGGCCTCAAGGAGGGCAACGTCGACGTCGTCATCGGCACGCATCGCTTGTTGTCGAAGGACGTGCATTTCAAGCGCCTCGGCCTCCTGGTCGTAGACGAAGAGCAGCGCTTCGGGGTGACGCACAAGGAGCGCATCAAGCACATGCGCATGTCGGTCGACGTGCTCACGCTGAGCGCGACGCCGATCCCGCGCACGCTTCAGCTGGCTGTCGGAGGCTTACGCGACATGTCGATCATCACCACACCGCCCGTCGACCGCCGTGCGATCCGCACGGTGGTCTCACAATTCGATCCCGGTTTGATCAAAGAGGCGATCGAACGCGAGCTCGGGCGCGGCGGGCAGGTATTTTACGTCTACAACCGCGTGGACGGCATCTATGAGCGCGCCGAACGCATCAAGGAGCTTTTGCCCGGGGCACGCGTGGCGGTCGGGCACGGCCAAATGAGCGAAAATGCGCTGGAACAGACGATGCTCGACTTCGTGCAAGGCGAGTACGACGTGCTCGTCGCGACTGCGATCATCGAGAGCGGCCTGGACATCCCACGCGCCAACACCATCATCGTTGACCGCGCCGACTTGTTCGGTCTGTCTCAGCTTTACCAATTGCGCGGGCGCGTCGGCCGCGCGAACGAGCGCGCTTATGCGTACCTGCTGGTGCCTCCGGCTAGCCAGTTGAGCGACGAGGCTCGTTCGCGCATCGAAGCGCTCGAGCGCTACACGGAGCTCGGCTCGGGCTTCCACATCGCCACGCTGGACATGGAATTGCGCGGCGCTGGCGACTTGCTCGGTGCAGACCAGAGCGGCTTCGTGGAGAGTGTCGGCTTCGAGCTCTTCTGCAAGATGTTGGAAGACGCGACCCACGAGCTGCGCGGTGAAGTGGTGACGCACGAAGTCGATCCGGATTTGAACTTCGACGTCGAAGCACTCTTGCCCGACGACTACATCGACGAGGTCGGCGTGCGGCTAACTCTGTACAAGCGCCTGTCGAGCGCCGGAGACGAGGCCGAAGTCAGTGAATTGTCACGAGAAATGGAGGATCGCTTTGGTCCGCCGCCGCTCCCCGCTCGGCGCTTGGTCGAGCTGATGCGGCTGAAGACGGAGCTGCGAAGGCTGCGCGCCGTTGGCTGCGAAGCCAGCGCGAAGTCCGCGACGTTGCACCTCCTGCCAGACACGCCCTTGGATCCGCAAAAAATCAGCACGCTCGTCGCGAGCAAAAGGTCCTTGTACCGCCTCAGCCCAGACGGCCGGCTCACGCGGCGCGCGGGCGAAGCCGAAGCTCTAAGCGACGGCCTGGTGCTCGCAGATCGAATGCTCAGCGAGCTCGCGAAGTGCCTGAAGGATTCTTGACTCGAAGCTATAGGCCTTAAGCTCGGCCGAGCTTGCGCATCGTGTAGCGCGCCGCACGCACTACGACCGCGCGCGGCAAGAGTTTGGAGAGCGTGGTCTGCATCGAATTCACTTTGCCCGGCACGTACACGACGCGTCCAGCCGTGTACGCTTCCAGTGTGCTCTGTACGACGTCGTTCGGCTCTAGCTTGGCAAACTTCAACACGCTGCCTTCGGGCATGCCCGCAGCCGCCTGAAACCCCGTTGGAACCGGCCCTGGGCAGCAAGCAAGCACGCGCACGTCGGTCTTCTCCAATTCGGAAGCGAGAGCTGCAGAGAAGCTCACGATGAAGGCCTTGCTCGCTCCGTACGTCGCCATGTACGGCGTCGGCTGGTACGCGGCGGTCGAGCCGACATTGATGATGCCGCCTCGGTTGCGCAGAACCATCCCCTTCAAGAAGTGACCCGCTAGGCACACGACTGACTCCACGTTGACGCGCACCATACTGGTTTCGCGCCGGGCGTCGCTGTCGGAGAAATTCCCAGCTGAGCCGAAGCCAGCATTGTTGACCAGGTGATCGATGGTCACGCCGAGGTCGTCGACGATCAGCGCAAGCTGCTCGGCCCCACCCGGCTGTGCTAAATCCGCGGTGACGACGCGCGTGGCCACGCCATTGATGCGTGATAAATCAGAGGCGAGCGTCTCGAGCTTCTCGCGGGAGCGACCTGTGAGCACCAGGTTGCAGCCGCGGTGCGCAAGCTGCCGCGCGAATTCTTCGCCAAGCCCGGATGAGGCACCGGTTACTAGGGCAAATGTGCCGGAAAAAACGTCGCTCTCCATATCTTCCTCAGGCGGGGCGTTGCCCGCGGAAACGCAAATAGTGATCAGCCAACACGATGGCAACCATCGCTTCGCCGACGGGTACGAAGCGCGGTAGGAGACATGGATCGTGACGACCCTTGGTGCGAATCGTCACTTCTTCGCCGCCACTCGTGACCGTCGTTTGTTCTCGTGAAAGGCTACTCGTTGGCTTGATCGCCGCGCGTACCACGATCGGCATGCCGGAGGAGATCCCGCCGAGCATCCCACCGTGGCGATTGCTGCGCGTGCGAATGCGGCGCTCACCCGTCCCGGTCTCTTCCGCGAAAAACTCGTCGTTGTGCTCACTGCCGCGCTGCACCGCGCAAGCGAAGCCGGTCCCGTACTCGACTCCGAGCACCGCGGGTAGGCTGAAGAGCGCCTTGGCCAGGTCTGCCTTGAGCTTGTCGAAGACCGGCTCACCGAGGCCGGCGGGGACATTATTGGCGACGATCTCGCTGACACCGCCGATCGAATCCTGGTCTTTGCGCATCCGGTCGATCAGCTCGATCATCTCATGCGCCCGCTGCACATCGGGGCAACGCACAATGTTCGGTGTACCGTCAGGAAACGTCTCGACCTGCTCCAGCGTCACGCTCTCCGGCTCGTCGACGCGCGCCACGACCGTACCCACTTGCTTCACGTAGCCAACGACCGTGCCGCCAAAGGCTTCGGCGATCACCTTCTTGGCGACAACGCCGGCTGCGACGCGCGCCACTGTTTCGCGCGCGCTGGAACGCCCGCCGCCGCGATAATCTCTGAAGCCGTACTTGGCGTCGTAGGTGTAGTCCGCATGTCCCGGTCGATACTTGTCCTTGATGTCGTTGTAGTCGCGGCTGCGCTGGTCCTCGTTGCGAATCAAGATCGCCAGGCTGGTTCCGGTCGTGCGACCTTCGAAGACGCCAGCCAGGATCTCGGGCGCGTCCGACTCTTGCCGCTGGGTCACCAAATGGCTCTGGCCCGGGCGACGGCGATTGAGATCGACCATCAAATCTTCAATCGAAAGCAGGAGGCCGGACGGGCAGCCATCGATGATTACGACGTTACCGGGCCCGTGTGATTCACCGGCCGTGGTGATCCGGAACGCCTGACCGAAGCTGTTACCTGCCATAGCGGGCGGGAGTGTACCAGTTGCGGAGGTGACGGCGACCGGGCATTTTACCCTGCACGATGACGGCACTCACGGATCTGCGGGACGAGGAGCGGCTCTTCTTCGACACGGTGCTCGCTTTCGCGCGGGACCGTGTCGCACCAAAAGTGCGCGAAATGGACGAAACCGGCGCGCTCGATTCAGCGTTGGTTTCGGCCTTGTTCGAGCTCGGCGTCATGGGCGTCGAAATTCCGACCGAGTATGGCGGCGCGGGCAGCAGCTTTTTCAACGCCGTGCTCGCTGTTCAGGCCTTCGCGCGCGTCGACCCGAGCGTCGCCGTGCTCGTGGATGTACAAAACACACTGGTCGAAAATGCGCTTCTGCGCTGGGGCAATCCCGAGCAGAAGGCGCGCTACTGCCCGAAGCTCGCCAGCGAATGGGTCGGCTCCTACGCACTCAGCGAAGCTAGCTCGGGCTCGGACGCCTTCGCATTGAAGGCGCGCGCGGAGCGTCGCTCGGACCGCTTCGTGCTGAACGGCCGCAAGCTTTGGATCACCAACGCGCACGAGAGCTCATTGTTCATCGTATTCGCCAATGTCGACCCCGAAAAGGGCTACAAGGGAATCACGGCGTTCTTGGTCGAGCGCGGTTTCTCGGGGTTTTCAGTCGGTAAGAAGGAAGACAAGCTCGGCATCCGTGCGTCCAGCACGTGTGAGTTGTTGCTCGATGATTGCGAGGTCCCGCTCGAGAACGTGCTCGGTGAAGTTGGTCGCGGCTACAAGATCGCAATCGAGGCGCTCAACGAGGGCCGAATCGGTATCGGTGCGCAGATGCTCGGCTTGGCCGAAGGTGCCTTCGCGCAGGCCATGGCCTACATGCGCGAACGCGTGCAGTTCGGTAAGCCGATCGGCGAGTTTCAGGGCGTGCAGTTTCAATACGCACGGCTCGCGATGGAGATCGAGGCCGCACGCTTGCTCGTGTACAACGCGGCGCGCCTGAAAGACGCAGGCCAGCCGTTCGTCAAGGAAGCGGCCATGGCCAAGCTATTCGCGTCCGAGGTCGCTGAACGCACGGCGTCGCTGTGTATCGAGTTCTTCGGCGGCATCGGGTTCACCCGCGAATGCCCGGCGGAGAAGTTCTACCGCGACGCGAAGATCGGCAAAATCTACGAAGGAACGAGCAACATGCAGCTCGCGACCATCGCCAAGCTACTCGCCTGACTCAGGCGGCTAACGGTCCGAGCTGGCGGGGGAAGAGCGCCGTCCGGCGTTCTTCCACAACGCAGCCTCCACAGCGTCCACTAGCTCCGCCTCGGAGGCGGGCTTGGCCAGCATGGCGTGTGCGAGCTCGCGTACCCGAACCGTCTCGAACGACTCAAGTTGGGACGAGTGCACGATACGAGCTGTCTCGGGATAGTGCGTGGCGAGCGCCTCCAGCACGGCCTGACCGCCGCCGCCGGGCATCTGTAGGTCCGTGATCACCGCGTCATAGCTGAGCTCGGAAAGCGCCTCGAGCGCTTGGGCCGCGCTGGAGGCGCCGTTGATCTTGAAATCTGGCCGGGAGTTCTTGAGCAATCGCCACAAAGTCCGCAGCACAGTGGGGTCATCGTCCACGAGCAGGATCCGCGGGCGACGCAACGCGGCACGTGACAGGGGCGGCGGTTCGCTTGGCAACATGTACCGGGGCACTGCAAGACGCGGGCCCGGCTCACGCCAGCCCTGTCGACGTCCTGAATGCTGCTTTTCGGCCCACAAGGAGACGGTTGCGCGGGCAGGCCTTGCGCCCGAGAAAGAGCCGGGTATCGTCCCGTCGCTATGCCTGAACCCGGTCTCGTTACGCTCGTCAAAATCGTGGGCACCTTGCTCGGTGCGATGAGTGTCGTCCCGTTCCTGTTCCTGTTCGCACCTGGCGATCGCAAGGAACCGACCGAGTCGTTCGACGGCGACGTGCAGTGATCCGAGTTTGACCGCGGGGCGTGTGATCGCGACGGCAAACTAGTCGTCTGCCGAAACCGACCGCGGGAAACGACGTACTACGCGGGTATCCAATCGTGGACAGAGGGAGAACCGCGGATGACCGACGTGAAATGCTGGGGTGTGTTCGGTGCCTTGTGCGCGAGCCTCGGGCTCGCAGGCTGTAAGGACCAGCCACAGGCGACCTTGGCGCCTAGCGCAGCCGCGCTTCAGGCAGCCCCCGCAGCCGCAAGTGCCACGCAGTTCAGCGTCGATTCGGCATCCAGCAAAGTCACCTTTTTGATGGACTCGCCGCTGGAGAAAATCGACGGAGACGCCTCCGGCGGGCTGTCCGGCGAGCTATCCGTCGATCTTTCCGAGATCTCGAAGTCGACGGCGCTCGTCAAAGTCGACCTGCAAAAGCTCGTGCTCTACCAACAGAAGCGCGGCGACGACAAGGGCGAGTACAGCGAGCGCAAGAAGAGCGATTTGCAAAATGCGCACGCGCGCAATTGGCTGCAAATCGTGGCTCGCGAGGGCGACGTGACGCCCGAGCAGGCCGAGGCCAATCGCTGGGCCGAGTTCAAGATCGACAAACTCGACAACGCTTCGCTCACGAACGTCGCAGGCGGAGCAGGGCCGGAGCGCAAGCTTACCGCGACGGCAAGCGGCGATTTTCGACTGCACGGACGCAAGCAAACCAAGAGTGCCAAGCTCGAGATCACCATCGACTACCAAGGCGACAAGCCACAATCGATTCACGTAAAGACGACCGAGCCCCTCCGCATCGGCTTGGAGGAGTTCGAAGTGAATCCGCGCGACGACGCGGGCAAGTTCGTGAAGTCTTTGACCGAGGCGCTGACCAGCAATTTGAAGGGCAAAGTGGCCCAACAGGCGCCGCTAATGCTGGACTTCGTCGCCAACGCCAAGTGAGTAAGGGCGGCTAGCGGCGAACCGCTTCACGCAGCACTCGGAACTTGAGCGTCGCGTCCGCACGCAGCACCTCGAGCACGAGATCACTGCCCGGCTGTCCGGAGAGCCTGCTCCGCGCGTCCGTCATCGAGCTGGGATGTACGCCATCCAGCGCCGCGATGACGTCACCCGCCTGAACACCGGCGCGCTCAGCCTCACTCGCTTCGGCGACACTGACCACGACGACCTCAACGTTGGGCGCCGTGCCGCGTTCGCCCAACGTGACGGCGACGCTCCCCGCAGCAACGGTCTCGCCCTCCGTCGGCTGAGCCTGCGCGGTCAGCAGAATGCGCAAACCTCGCGTCGTGTGCGCAGAGCTGACCTCCACGCCGCGCGCAATACCTCGACCCGAAACTGCTGAAACGGCGGAAATTGTCACGCTTCCTGGGTGAACGCCGGAAAGTACGAAGTGCCCGTCACTGTCACTCAGTACGCCCCCGCGACGCGGGCGCCCGGCAGGCAGGTAGCTCGGAATATCGCCCGCCATCACGCGCGCGCCGGCAATGCGCTGGCCGTGCTCATCCAGCACATCCCCTTCGACCTCACCCGGCTCGGATAGATCGATCTCTGGCAAGCTAAACGCGCGATCGGCGCGGCCCGTCGAATCGACGTGCTGTGTCGTCTCTTCGTCCGCAAAATCTGGATGCTCGACGCGCACCCGAACCTCACCGGGCGCGATGTCGCGCAAACGAAACGCGCCGTCGGCATCCGTGGTGGCAACCTTCCGCACGCCGTCCTGCTGCAGTGTGACGACCGCACCTACGACGAGACGGCGGCCGCGCACCGCGGTCACGCGCCCCTCGACGATCACCCCGCGCTTGAGCACCAACTTGAGCTCCTTGGGCGCTGCGGCGACAGTCTGGAAGACCCGGGCAAAGCCGGGCGCTTCAGCCACGATCCGCAGATTTTCGCCCAGCGCGTCCTCGAGGGTCACCGCGCCCTGGGAGTCGCTGAAGCGCGTCAGGCGCATCGGCCGCGTTGGCTCGAGCGAGGTCGCTGCGATCTCGACCAATTCGACCGGACGCCCGTCCTCGTCGAGCACAACGATACGGACCGGGTCGCGAGCAGCCGGCAGTACGAGCGACACGGTTGCCTTCGCGCCTTCGGCGATGTGCAGCGTTTTCCGGAGCACCACACGCGCCGGGTCCTCGGGGCGCGCCAACGAGAGTGTGACGTCAGCCGGTACGGCCGCGAAAGCGAAGCTGCCGTCACTGGCGGTCGTCGCCAACTCCGTGCGTGTGGCACTCGCTGAGCTCAGCTCAACCTCCACGCCCGCGAGCGGCTGATCCCGCTCATCGGCGACGCGCCCCTCCAGTGAACCACCTTTCAAGAGCACGATTTTGACCTGCGCCTCGCCGCCGGCCAGAACGGTCATCAGCTCGCTCGTGCCCTCGACGTAGTCTGGATGGCGAACGATCACACGCACTCGACCGGGCGTGATCGGATGCGCCGTAAACTGTCCGCCGCGATTGGTCATCCAAGGCGCGAGGTCGGCCAGAGGCTCTTGGAAATCCGCAGAATTGAGGCTCACTTCGGGGTCGGCGCCGGGCTTTGGAATGGGCGGCACTGGGCCGGGCATGACGCCCAATTCGCCAGCAGGGATGAGCGGCACCGGACCCGACAGCGACCAGGCAAAGTGGTTCTGGCGAAAGCCGACCAAGGCCGGCGTCTCGGCGATCGGCAGGCCGCTTGGGTCGCTACCCACCACTTCGATCGTGGCGCCGTCGACCGGAAATCCGCGCGCGTCACTGACGTCGCCGCGAATCGTTGCCCCGCGCGTAAGCGGCACTCGCACTGGACCGTCCAGCACGTCGGGGACTGCCACTAGCGCGCTGCCGACGAAGTCCTCGGCGCGCGCTCCGAGAGTCGCCGGTCCGGAAGCGATCGGACCGAGTGAGACCTTGCCGTCTGTCCCGGTACGGCCGCGGATCGGAAAGGAGCTGACGCCGCCCTCAGCCAACACGACGTCGGCATTCGCGACGACCAACGGGCTTGCGCCCTCGCCATCGGTTACCAAGGCCACGACGGTGCGCCCCGGTTCCAGCCGCAAAGTGAGCTTTTCGCTCGCGCCGCGAGCCAGCTCGAAGCCGAGCAAGGTTGGCGCAACGGCGCCGCCGAGGCTCGCTCGCAAGTCGTAACTGCCTGTCAACAGCCCAGCAATACGCGCCACGCCTTGCGTATCAGTTTGGGCGCTGCGCGCAGGCCACAGTGTGGCGCCGGCGATCATCACCGTCGCTCCGGCGGCGGCTTTGCCGTCGACGCCAAGCACCGCCACTTCGAGCGCTGCGAGCCGGCGGAGTGTGATCGCGACCGAGCCGCGAACGCCGCTGCGCGACACCGACTCGTAGCCCGGTGCGGAAGCCTTGACGGCCCACGGTGCCGCGCCGAGCCGCCCGAGCTGCGCCAAGCCATGCTCGTCGGTCAACGCACCAAACGGCAGCGGATCGGCCGTGTCGACGAGCACGGTGGCTCGCGCGATAGGCAGCGATGCTTCGTCCTGTACGGTGACATCGAGCTTTTGCGCGGGATGCAACGTCAGGCGCAGGACCCGCGGTTCGGCAGTAAGCAACAGCGCACTCGAGCTGCGCGCAAATCCAGGCGCCTCAGCCAACAGCCATCCTCGGCCTTGAGGTAAGTGTTGAAGCAGAGCTTGACCCGCGCCGTCGGTGGACTCGGCGCCAACCCAGTAGAAGCGAGCGTCGTGCTCCCAGAACACTTGTACCGTGGCCCCCTCCACACCCGCCGCATTCTCAGCAACAACGGTAGCGCGTACCGAGCCGGTTCGGTCTTGACCCGAAATCTGAATCGGTTCCGCGACTTTGAAGGTAGGCGTTGCGAGGTGGCGCCGGGGCAGGTCGCGCAGGCTCAGCACGAATGCCAAGCAAGCAATCACCGACAATGCGAGGGTCAGCAGCTCGCTCGGTTTCCTGGGGCGCGTCACGGCAGGGACCATAACGCGGACCGAGCGCCCAGGCTTCCGGTCGAATGCTATGATCGTGCCTAGTGTCCCGCTCTCATCGGCTCGCGTTCGGGATCGCGCTCTGTGCGAGCCTCGAGCTGCATTGCGGGTCGCAAGAGCACCCGCCAGCGTTCGTGCTCCCTCAAGGCGGAGGCAGCAGTGTAGGCGGCTCGGGAGACGGCGTCGGCGGGCTCGACATTAGCAGCGACGCCGGGCTGGATGCGGCGCTGTGCGGCAGTCAGCAGATCCCTGCCATTACCGACCCTCCAAATCTGTACTTCGTGGTCGACCGCTCGGGCAGCATGGCGGAAATTTTGCCGGGCAGCACGTACAGCAAATACGAGAACGCTCGCATCGCCATCAGCGTCATGCTGCGCGCGGTTGGGCATCGCGTTCGCTATGGCGCCGCGGTGTATCCGGCACTGGTGGACCCGGACGGCTGTGCGCCCGGAGCAGAGGTCTTCCCCACCACCAGCGGCGACCCGCCCACTTTTGCCGCCAAGGGTGAGAACGGGCCGATCCTCAGCCGCTTGCTGAGGGTGATCGGAAACCTCGTGCCCAACGGCGGGACACCCACCGCGGCCACGCTGCGCGGTCTACAGTCAACCGTCATCGGGCTGCCTGGCAAGAAGACATACGTGATCCTGATGACCGACGGCGCGCCGAACTGCAACGTCAACCTGACCTGCGGGCCCGACGCATGCATCCCGAACATCGAGCACGAGTCGTGGTCCGGGACGAATTGCGACATCAACTTCAACTGCTGCGACCCGAAAAAGGTCGGCGAATCAGGCATCGGCTACTGCGTCGATGCCGATGCCACCGAAGCCGCGGTCGCCGAATACGAGGCCGCAGGCGTGGATACCTATGTCCTGGGCATGCCGGGCAGCGAAGCGTACGCGGATATGCTCGGTCGGCTAGCGACCGCGGGAAATACCGCGCGGCCCGGAAATACGCCATATTACGCGGTTTCCGACACCAACCAGCTGAGCGAAGCCCTGCAAACCATCGGCGCCCATGTCGCGATCACCTGCGATCTGCCGCTCGCTAGCGCGCCGACGGACCCAAATTTGGTGAATGTGTACTTCGACGACCAGCTCGTACCGTCGAGCGACACGGACGGCTGGCGCTATACCGGTGAAAAGAGCATCCAATTCACGGGTGACGCATGCGCGACGCTCAGCTCGGGCAACGTACTGAACGTCCAAGTCCTCGAAGGCTGTCCCACGGTAGTGCGCTGACGAGCGCGCTTTCTGGTGTTACGGTCGCCGACGTGAAGCCTGCTCCGGAGCTGGAAGCGCTACGCCGAAGCATCGACGACTTGGATGGCCGCATCCTGCAGCTCGTCGCCGAGCGCGTGAAGGTCGTGCTCGCGGTTGGTCAATTCAAGCGCGAAAATAACCTCGCCGCCTACGACCCCGAACGCGAACGCAAGATGCTCGACCGCTTGTGCGGTCAGGCGCCGGAGCCGCTCGACGGCGAAACCGTGCGCCGCATTTTCGAGCGCCTGATCGACGAATCGCGACGCATCGAGCAGCACAGCATGGGCAAGCACTCCACCTGAGCGCAGGCGTCGCCTTGCGGCCCTAGCGCTCACTTGGCTCAGTGCAGCGTATGCCACTGGCCGTCGTGCTCGACGCGAGGCACTTCGATTTCACTCATCAGTGGCGGCAACTGGCCGACGGGGACCTCCGCGCCAGTCGCCAGCACGATATGCACGCGCGCGGCCTCCGAGCGCAGCGCGAGCCGCGCCCGCTGCATGTCCTCAAGGGCCTCTTCACGAGTCCAGCGCTGAAGCGTGAGCTTGTCTCGTCGTTTCTTACGGCGCCAAGCCCAGACGAACACGCCCAGCGCAATCACCCAAAAGAAAGTGCCGCTGAGCAGCATCGGCCAAATCGAGTAGCGCCGCGAAGCATCGTCGCGCCACTCAAGCTCAAGCGTCGAAAGCTCCACGCCGTAGGCATCGAGCACCGCGTGATCGAAGGCTTTTCCACTGCGCAGCTCGGCGATCAAGGCACGAAAGCGATGGGCGTCCTCGCGGCGCACCAAGAACCGCACCACGTCGACCGCCTCTGCGTACGCGACCTGTGCCTTGGTCTCGTCACTGGGGAACGAACGCTCGATGTCGCGCAACGGAATCAATGAACCGCCCACAGTGGCCATCATCAGCGTCTTCATGCGCACGAACGACGTCTCGCCGGACGCGAGTACGGCGAAGCCTTCGTTGAACCAACGTGGCACGGGCTGGCCATTGAGCGCGTCATGCAGCGCGACGTGCGACAGCTCGTGTCGAAACACTTCACCCAAGTCCTGCTCGGTGCCGGGGTGAACCGGCGTCAAGGACAGCAGCACGAGGCCGATCTCGGAATAGGCGACGCCTGCGGCGTAGTCCGGGTAGGGCGCCCCGGGTGGGGCAAACGTGGCCATTTCCCCAGGTGTTCGCGCGATCTCGACGCGCACGTCGGAGAGCACGGGGAAGCCCAGGCGCTCGGTAAGCTCGTGTCGGACCGCATCCGCTTGCCCAATCAACGGCTGCACGCGTTCGCGACTCGACGGGTGATAAACGAAGCTGAGCCAACGAGCGTCGAAGGTGTTGAAGCCCGCGGGGAGCGACGGAAGGTGTAAGAGCCCGGCACCAATGCGCGGCGCGTCTGCGACGGACGATGGCAACGCACTGACGACTGGCGTCGGCTCCGAGGGCTCGGGTGACGCAGCACGAGGCGGGTCGACTTCAGTCGTGCCTTCGCGAACGCCAGCAGCTGGCACCGCTGCCAAATCTCCCGGCGCAGCCCAGACCGGCGCGGTTAGCAACAGCAGCCAGAGGATGATCAGCCGGACGGCCGCGCGACCCATCACCCTCCGAAATATGGCGCGGCAAGAGTCAGCCGCCAAGCCAGCGCAGGGGCCAATGCAGCACCGGGCAGCGGACTGCGAGCTCGGCCTGCATGGCTGGGGCGCGACCGAGGCACACCCCGACCGTAACCACCGCTATCCATGCCGCAAGCCCGAATCCTCGAGCTCGTCGCACCAGGCCTTCGGGCACCGGAACGCGAGCGGCCAGGGTCGCCAGACCGAGTACGCGCAAGGCATCAAAAATGCCCGTCAAAAATGCGCTGCCACCCTTCAGGCCCTGCATCAACCCGAGCAGCACCGCCGCGGCGCCAAGCGCTGCCAGCATGACGATTCCGAAACGAGCCAAAGCCCGCAGCGGCGCACGCTGCGCACCCGCCCAGGTGATGAGGCGTCCGGCAACCAATGACAGGCCAACCACGACCAGACCCGCGATCACGGCAAAGGTGACGCCGCCGAGCGGACGATGGTGCGTCGAGGTTTTCAAAAGCGCGGCGAAGGGCAAAAGTGGCAGTCCGGCAAGCAACACGCCGAGCGTCAGGGCCTGCCGGAAGCGACCGGTTTGCGACGAGCCTGCGAGCGCTGCTGAAAGCGGCGCCATGACGAGAGCGCACCCTGCCGTACACACGGCGAATGCCTGCCAGACCAGGCTCGGCTCGAAACGCTGGGCAGCAGGCCAAGCAGCCAACGCTGCCGCCGCGAGCCCGACCAGGAAGCCCGCTCGCCGCGTCAAACCGGACGGAGCTCCAGGCGGACGCGGCCCGCCGCCTTCGTCGACAGATAGCCATTAGCCAAGAACCAACGCACCGAACGTGCGAGCGCTTCACGCGCCGGACGATGAGTGTAACCGAGCGCGGTTTCGGCCTTTGCGCTACTCAGCCACGAGTAACTGTCCGCGTAGTCGCGGGCGATTCGCGACGTGATTCGCGGCTCACCGCCGCGGAAGCGCGCGTTGAGCTCGAGCAACGTACCGGCCAGCGTCATCAGCGCTTTGCTCTTCGGTGCGCTGGGCTCCGCCAAACCAGTGAGATCGCAAAGCGTCTCGAACAATTGACTGAAGGTAAGGTTTTCGCCGCCGAGCACGAAGCGTTCGCCCAGGCCGCCGCGCTCCATGGCCAGCACGTGACCGTTTGCGACGTCCTCCACATCGACCACGTTGATGCCACCGCCGGTTACAGGAAAATGGCTGGTGGATGGCGTCTTCAGATATTCGAGCAAGATGCGGCCGTTCGGCGTCGGCTTCCAATCACCAGGCCCTGCGGTAGTTGCCGGCAACACGGTCACGACCGGCAAACCCGCAGCCCGAAACTCGTTCACGACCTGATCCGCCGCGACCTTCGCTGCAAAATAGGCTTCCGGATCGCGCAGGTTGAATTCGTGTGTCTCGTCCATCGGCTCGGGCCCGACGGTCGTGCCGAGCACACCTGCGGTACTGGTTACGACGACTTTCTCCAGCTTGCGATGCTTGGCGGCGTTCAGCGTCGCACGCATGCCTTCGATGGCCGGCGCCACGATGCGCGCCGGGTTCGCGTCCCACATCTTGAAGTTCGCGGCTAAGTGATACATGCGCGAGCAGCCCGACAGCGCCGCAAACACGCTGTGCTCGATCCGAATATCGCCGACAGCGATCTTGAAGCGGTCCGTGGGCAAGCCCTGCAGCGCTGCCAGGTTCGAGCCCGGCCTGACCAGCGCCTTCACGCTTTCACCGCGCGCGAGCAGCGTGCGAACCAACTGTGACCCGAGGAACCCGGTCGCTCCGGTCACCAACGAAAAGGACTGCATGCGCGGGGTCGTACCACCAGAGCGTCGCTGCGTCAGCTCGCCGGGACCCGCACTTTTGCGGGTTCTTTGGGTTGGGCGCTCTTGCCACACGTGCCGCGGCGCCGCAGCACCGCGTCCGCCGCTTGGCGTGCCTGCGCTGGTGCGCCCTTAGCAAGCAGCGGCGCGAGCCGCGCCTTCAAATCAGTCGGTCTGAGATCGCTGAGCGCAAGAAGCGACGCCGCGCCAAGCAAGTGCTCGTTTGCGCCCGACATGGGGTCGGCGAGCTTGTGCG
>DATCFJ010000606.1:0-2242 GCA_036509605.1 Polyangiaceae bacterium
CCCTGCGTGGCCGCGGTCCATTCTGTGGTCGCGATGTAATTCATATTCTGTCCGCTGACGGCCACGTTGCGGTAGGTCTCGTTCGCGCCGAGAACGCCGGCCTTTCTCGCGTCATCCTCGATCCTCTTCTCGTTGTACTGAGGGGCGATTGCATAGAAAGACTCGCCCATGATCACGACCTCGGCCGCCTTTACTTGGCCCTTCTGGCAAGTCCCGGACGCCGTGCCGCCGGCGCCGCCGTTTTGCGTGAGCGCGCCTCCGGCGCCGCCCATAGCGGTTGTCCCACCGCCTCCCATCCCGCCTTTGGCTGCACCACCGCTGCCTATCACCATGCCGCCGGCACCTCCCGCTTGGGCGCCGCCAGCATCACCCGCGGGCGCACCACCCGTCGGCGCGGTGCCGGCAGTGCCACTCGGTGCTCCAGAGCTGCTGCCACTCACGCCAACTGAGCCACCGGTCGCGGGCGCGCCGCCTGAACCTGCACCACCCGCGGTGCCGGCGTCAGTACGGGACGATGAGCAGCCCGCAACGATCGCCGGTCCGGCAGCCAAGAGGACGCCAACCCAAATGTTCTGTCTTGAAATCATGTTTTCCTCCATCGAGACGAGCTGAGAAGCGCGGGGACGGGCGGTCGACGCCATAATCCAAAGCGTCGCGACGAATGCGCCGCATTCTGGAAGCACGACACACTTCGAAGGCGCGCAGATTTTCCCGACTACGGCTAAAAATCTAGCAAGACTGCGTTCGCGTTAGGCACTGTTCAGTATCCCTTCGAACGAGGATTTCATACTGCGTCCCGCCACACGGTAAGAGAGGGCAAATGCGTCCCCCCCTAGACGGAGAGCTTTCACAGATCGCGCAAGTCACAGGTGATGACGTCGGAGCACCCTGGTTCCTCGCGGGAGCGGCAGTCGTCGCCGTCAGTCGCACGACCGGGGCTCTGGTTGATCGTCGAGGCGTAGACCGTCGACGTTGCCGGCAGCGGCGTGCTCGTCATTCGGCCGAGCACACCGCTCAACAAAGCTGCGGTTCTCGAGGTCACCCCGCTTTAGTCACTGCCGGCTCAGCGGCGATCTGCACGGCACGGCGCCGCTCGCGGTCGAAGCGGCGAACGCCGGGGCCGATACCGTGGCTTTCTCTCGGGACGTAGCCGCGCAGGAAGTCAAGTTCCTACCATGAACGCTAGCCGGCGTTCGCGAGCCAGCTGGGTTGAAGCCCAAAGTCGATCAGTAGAGCCTGCCCTGCCCCGGGGATGCGTTGAGTTCTCGGGAACTTTCTGGGTTCGCCGCGGTCTACTGAGAGCATGCGGCGGTGTCTGGCTTTTCTGACGAGCTGCTTGGCGGCATCTGCCTTGCTCTCGACATGCGCGCCCTCGACGGCGCGCGCGGACGTGCCAGTCCGTCCATGTGCGCCGGGCGATCCGGAACTAACCAGCGCCGAACGGGAGCTGTCGCAGATCGACTCGGCCGTCGCCGCGCTGGACATCGCAGCTGACCCCGAACCATTGGTCGAGCGCATCAAGGCCTTGGCGGCAACGCACTGCCTGCGCATGATGGACGGGCTCGAGCTGGCTCCCACGAGCGGCCTTTCGCTCAAAACGTACTGGGCAGAAGGCGGCTCTTCGCATGTGCGAAGCTACTTGGATTTGAGCAAACCTGGCGAGCATTGGTTGTGGCTTGCGCCCGCGGTGCGGCGTGCGTTGACGCTCGAGACCAACCCAACGAGTCCGATTCGAGAGCTCTTGTGTCCCTTTGCCGACACAACGTGCGGTATCGAGGCTCGCGGCTGGGCCGTCCGCGCCGCGCATGAATTCCGAGCGTTGGCCGTTCAGTCGAACCAGGACGGCGCGGATGCGCTGGCGACGAGCGCCGACCCAGATGCCTGCAAGCACGTCGCACTGCGTGCTGCACGAAAAGATCGCTTCGCCACGTTTCGTGACTGCGAGGAAAGGCGCCGAATCGAGCACGCCGCGTTGCCGATTGGCCAAACACGCGCGCTCGATCACGGCTGGTTGATCGTGCAGGGCCGCCGCGGGCACTATTCGTTTTGCGACGAGTCGCGCGCCTACGATTTGACGACGGGCTCGGCATACCGCATGGCGAGCTGCAGTGGGCTGGAGCTCGAATCCGACGGCAGCGTTGATTTTCGAGCCACTGATGCGCAGCGCAAGACCTCGCTCGAGATGGGACATCTGCCGCTGCTGGCGCTGCGCGAGGCTGCCTGGATGTTGCTTCTGATGGGC
>DATCFJ010000607.1:0-7556 GCA_036509605.1 Polyangiaceae bacterium
GTTCAGAAACGCCGGAGAACTGGCGGGCACATTCCAACTCCCGGCGCTGAAGCGATCGAACGCGGCATCGTAGATCGCGAAGCCGCTCGCGGGCTTATGGACCAGATAGGGCGCCCAAATGTTGCCCGCCGAGGACATATCGAAGTGGCCCGAGTCCTCATTGCCGGGGATCCATTGCGGGACGGCAGCGGCCTGCGAGCGATCCCAACTGATGAGCGTGGGCACGGCGCACGGGATTGGGATGTGCACGGTGGACGTCGAGGCACACGCAGTGAGCGTGTTGGTGACGATCGCTTGCAGCACAATCTCGGTGCCGCTCGCGCCGACGTCGAAAGTGACATTATGTTGCGTCGCGCTGCCGGTGATGGTCCCTGGCCCGGAGAGCACGGACCACGCGTAGCTGACGGAAGTTTGAGAGGGCACGCTGGCCGCGACCGACGTGTCACCGTGCACGGCGGTCGCCGGGGTGGTGATCGTAGAAGTGGGCGCGGCGCAGCTTGGCGCGCCCGCGCCGCCCGCAGCGCCTGAGGTTCCGGCGCTGCCCGAGGTGCCCGCGCCGCCCGCGCTTCCGCCCGCAACACCGCCTGTGCCACCAGTGCTTCCACCGGCGCCCGCAACGTCCGGCGCGCCAGCATCAGCACTCGAATTACCAACGCCGGCAGCGCCCGCTTCCTCTGTCCCAGCTCCGCCGTTCGACGGCGCGCCGCCTCCGCCCGACTTGCCGACCGTCCCGGCAACCGCTTCGGCGCCGCCTGTGTCCGTCGCGCCGCCCGCTCCCGCGTCTTCCGGGCTCGGGATCCGCTTTTTCGGCGCTGCGCTAGTACAGGCGACGAGTTGCGACAACAGCAAAGCAAGCGCCGAAAACGACGAAAGAGTCTTATTCATTGGCCCTGTGCGTTCTACGCCACTTCGCGTGAACTCTTTAGGGCGAAGTGGCGACTCGAAGAAATTGCGCTTAGCGACGGACTAAGCTCACCCACCAAAGAAGATGAGGCAGCGTCGTGTCACACGTACATTCGAAGCAATGCGCTGGCCGATTCTCCTCGTCCCTCTGATCTCACTCGCCCTACTTGGTGCCGCCGCTCCGGCTCCAAACGTGGAGCTTGAGGCAGCGAAGCGGCTGCTACCGATCCCCGATGCCTGCTCGAGCGTCGACTGCCTACTCGAGCACGCTTATCAGACGGATCCGAAGGCATCCGAGCTGGCGCTCCAGCTGTGGCAGGACAGCGGGGACGTCGCCGGCGTAGGGCCCGAAGAGGTCATGGACGGCGGCTTTCGCGGCAGGATTCACCTCGTGCCGCAGCTGCCAATCAATGCCTACCGCAAGCACTTGGGATGGGTCGTCGAAGGCACGCACGCGATCGACGATTTTTTCTCTAAGCTGTTCGCCAATCAACCGCCACCGAGCTACCGCTGGCGCGCGCTCGAGTTTCGCTTCGTCCGGTCGATCGACAAGCACCGACCGAGCGCGTACGCCCTTGGTTGGGCCGTGGAATACAACGTCGTTGGCTCACTGAATACCAACGCCAAGGGCGTGCGAGAAACGCTCTTTCATGAGCTCTTTCACGCCAACGATGACGCACATGGCGATTGGTCGGCAACGCACTTGAGGAGCGACTACGAGGCTATCCTCGCCAAGTGTGGACCGAAGCCGAGTATCGGCTGCCTAACGCCCTACGCCCCGAACGACATGATGGTGCGCGGCGGCACGTTCTACGCCTTCCAGCAAAACAACGGCGACACCGTGCACGAGTACGCCGCCGAGCTCGCCGTACGTTACTTCAAAGAGCAGAGCGAATGGCTTGCCACCGGCAAGCTCACGCGCAAGGCCTTCAAATGCGGCCCACCTGAAAACGGCCGAGCCTGGAGCAGCCTAGTCAGCGAATTCTTCGCGGGACGCGACCTCGTTCCGCCCTGCTAACACGCGGCGGGCTCAGCGGCTTCATCTTTTCGCGGCTCCGTGCTCGCGGGTTGTGCGCCCGCAGCGCAAACGTCATGGCCCATTCCAAGCGCAACGACTAGGCTCGCGCGCCCATGTCGAAGTCGATTGCTGCTCGCTCGAGATCGCTCTTGCCCTGGCTCGCGTCGTTCGCTGTCGCAGGCAGCGGCGCTTGTGCATCGCCACCTGCACCCCCTCCGCTCGCAGCCACGGCAGCCGCGCCAAGCATCGTAAACGCGCCGCAAGCGGTGGCTCTAGCGCCGTTCGAGAATCACGGCGGAATGTGGCTACCGTCGCAAGTGCCAGAGCACGCAGCGGAGTTGCAAAAGCTCGGGCTCGTCATCGATCCGGCGCTGCTCGCTGATCCGAAATCGAGCGTGCTCGGCGCGATCGTCAATTTGAACGGCTGCTCAGCGTCTTTCGTATCGAAAGACGGCCTGGTCGTCACCAACCACCATTGCGCGACCGGTGCGTTGCAGCGGAACTCGACGCCCGCCGAAGACCTGCTGAAGACTGGCATGTTGGCCAGAACGCGCGCCGAAGAGCGCACGAGTGGTCCCTCGGCGCGCCTCAACGTGCTCGCCAAAGCCACGGAGATCACCGATCTTGTGGCGCCGGGACTAGCCAAAGCTACGGACGATCTGGCGCGCGAGCTCGAGCTCGAGCGGCTCGAGAAGGAAACCGTGGCCCACTGCGAGCAAGACCGCCCGGGCATTCGCTGCGCGCTGGTCAGCATGTACGCAGGGCTGCGCTATTTCTTGCTCGAAACGCTCGAGATCAGAGATGTTCGGATTGTCTACGCGCCAGCGGCGAGCATCGGCAATTTCGGCGGCGAAGTCGACAATTGGCGCTGGCCCAGGCAGTGCGGAGACGTCGCGTTCTTCCGTGCCTACGTCGGCAAAGATGGCATGCCGGCGGACTACTCGCCGAACAACGTGCCGTACCAGCCGCCCGCGTTCCTGAAGCTGGCGAGTCAGCCTCTCAGCGAGGGTGACCTAGTGTTCGTCGCCGGCTACCCGGGGCATACGTCACTGCTCGCGCCAGCCGCCTTGATGCGCCAAACCGAGAGTCTCGTTTACCCCGAGCAATTGGCCATGTTCGACGCCTATTTGGCCATGATCGCGGACATCTCCAACGGCGACGCAGAGGTGGCCATCAAAGCAACTGGGCGCCGGCGCAGCTTCGACAACTACCGCACCAAGCGCCTGGGCGAGCTCGAAGGCATGAAGCGCGGCCAACTCTTGGCCAAGAAGGCAGCAGAAGACAAGGCGCTGCAAGCCTTCATTCTGGCCGATCCGAAGCGCGCGGCCAAATACGGCACGGTGCTCGGCGACATTGAGCAAGCGTTCGCCGAGCAGGAGCTAACGCGCGAAGCCGACACTGCGCTAGAGCGCGAGTATCTGATGCCGCGACTGGTATCGGCCGCCTATCGAATCCTGCGCATGGCCGACGAACGACAGAAGCCGAACGCCGAGCGCGATCCGGACTACCAAGAGCGCAATGTGCCGCGGCTCCAAGATGAGCTTAAGTCACTGCCGGCGAGCTACAATCCAAAGCTCGACCGCGCGCTCCTGAAGCTTGCCTTGCAACGGGACCGCGCGCGCGACCCAAAGCACCGAACGTCGGCGTTCGCGCAAATCGCCAGCAAAGACGCGACCGACGCCGCGATCGACAAGGCGATCGCCAATGCGTACGACAAGACGAGACTCGCCGACGAGAAGTTCCGACTCGAGCTGTTCAATACGGCTCATTTCAAAGCGCTCGCTCGGCATTCGGATCCGATCGTGCGGTTAGTCGCCAAGCTGTATCCACAATTTGTGGCCGTGCGAGAGCGTCACAAGCGCTTCGACGGCAGGTTGCTGCTGCTCGAGCCGCGCTACCTGGAGGCGTTGCTCGAGTTCAAGGGCGGCGCCGTGGCCCCCGACGCGAACTCGACGTTGCGCATCGCCTACGGAACCGTGAAGAAGGCGCCCCCGGGCGAGCCTGGCGCGAACATCGGCGCGTTCACGAGCGTCGCGCAGGTGGTCGCCAAGACTACCGGCAAAGAGCCGTTCGACACGCCCGAGAGTCTGCTGGCCGCGGCCAAAGACTCGGCGCATTCGCGCTACGCCGACCGAACGTTGGGCGACGTCCCAGTCGACTTCTTGAGCGATTTGCACATTACCAACGGCAACTCTGGGTCGGCCACGCTGAACGCACGCGGCGAGCTCGTGGGGCTCGCGTTCGACGGCACGTACCAATCAGTTGCGTCCGATTGGCTGTTCGTGCCGTCCACGCGCAGCATTCATGTCGACCTTCGTTACATCCTATTTTTGCTGCAGGACGTAGAGCACGCCCAAGAATTGCTCAGCGAGCTGGGCGCCGCCCACTGACGCGCCGGCACATGAGGGTGCGCCGTAATACGCAGATTGCTAGCCGCCTCGCCAAGGAGGAGTAAGATGAGGCGAATGACAAAGTGTGCCACCGGTTTCGCGCTCTTTGCGTTCGCAACTGGCCTCATCGTCGCCTGCGGTGGCAGCGCGGTAACTCAGGGAAGTCCCGGTGGCGGCGCGGGAGCCTCCGGCTCGACCGCAGCAGGAGGCGGAGCCGGCGGAGCACTGGCTAATGGCGGCACCGGCAACGCGGCAGGCGGCAGCGCGCTCGACACGTGCTCGCTACCGGAGCAGGCCGGCAACTGCGACGCCTACGAGCCGTCCTTCTGGCACAACCCCAAGACCGGCCTGTGCGAGCCGTTCGTGTACGGCGGTTGCGGCGGCAACGCCAATCGCTTTGCCACGCGCGACGACTGCCTCGCGGCTTGTCCGGGCGGAGGTAGCAATTGGGGCGCGTGCAAGGTCGATGCAGAGTGCACCCAGTTCATCCCCGGATGTTGCGGCGCATGCGAGCCCATCGACGGCAGCGCTTTACTCGCCGTCAGCTCTGGACACACGGGCGACCTAATCCAGGCCCGAGATCAGATGTGCGCAACGGTTGGTGCCTGCGCGCCGTGCCCGGTCGTAGGAGAATACGAAGCGACTGGGAAGTACTTCGAGCCCGTTTGCGTGTCCGGTCAGTGCTCCCTGATCGACATTCGCAAATCTGCGTTGACCGCGTGTAAGACCAACGCGGACTGCGCGCTGCGCGACGGTGTCGACTGTTGCGCCGGCTGCGACGGCATGGGCTACGTCGCGGTCAATGCGAGTGCCAGCTTCTGCAGCGACGGTCCAGTTCCGTGCCCCGGATGCGCGTCAATCCCACCGGCAGGGCTTAGCGCGAGCTGCCAACAAGGCTACTGCGCGTTGGCGCTCCCAACGCGCTGATGCACGCCGAAAGCTAGCCGCCGAGGGATACGACTCAACATGACGCCAGTTGTCGAATTGCAAGCATGCGAGTTTGGAGCAAAGCTTTTTTGTGTCTAAGGTGCTGCGTCTGAAGCGTTGTTCGAGGCGGAAAAACTGGCTCACTCTTCTGCGCGCGCGGCGTAAGCAACGTTTACGTTCTCGCGGAAAGGCAGCCGTGCGCGCTAGTAGGCGCAGCCAAACTTTCCCGCCGTGTCGAACACATGTCGCACACTGTCGTCGCATACTGCGCGTGCGCGCCGGAAATCCTGGTTCGAAGACGCTCAGTCTGCGACAATGCACGGAGTCGACGCGTTAGTAACGAACTGACGCCATTCTAGCGGATCGCGCGGCGACCAGCGGACACGCACCTAATTGGTGGAGTGCGTCGCCGAGCTACAGCTCGCACGTCAACCCGGAGCAATGGCTAAATGACTGGAAAGATCCAGGGTTGGGCAAAAGCAGAGCTGCTTTGCGCGATCCTCGGTGTGGCAGCGCTCGCTGGCTGCACCGGCCAGATCGGCGCGGGCTCCCTGGGCGCCGGCACGGGCTCGAACGTGGCACCTCCCGGTGGCGGAGCCGGCTCTGTCGGAGCCACAGGCATGCCTGCAACTGATCCCGGGCGAGTCACCATGCATCGTCTAAACCTTGCCGAGTACGATAACACCATGCGTGATCTACTCGGGATCACGACGCACCCGAGCACAGACTTCAACTTTCCAGCCGACGACCGTGGCTCTGATTTCGACAACACAGCTGACGTACTCACCGTCTCGCCACTGCACCTCAGCAGCTACAACGCGGCGGCGACCGCGCTCGTCGCGGCCGCGCTCACGGACACCACACAGCGCGCGCGCCTGCTGAGCTGCGACATCACCGCAGGCGGCGCCACCTGCGCGCGCACGGCGCTCGAGGCATTCGTGCCGCGCGCCTGGCGTCGTGAAGCAACCAGCGCCGAAATCGACAGCCTGATGGCCCTGGTCACCGTGGCCACCTCGAAGGGCGACAGCGCAGAGGCAGGCCTGAAGCTTGCGCTGCGAGCGGCGCTGCTGTCCGCGAGCTTCATGTATCGCCCGGAGCTAGACCCGGCGCCGGCCTCGCTCACGCCACACCCCCTTGGTGAGTACGAGCTCGCCTCGCGCATGTCGTACTTCCTGTGGAGCTCGATGCCGGACGACGCGCTGTTCGCCGCAGCCAAGGCCGGCAACCTGCACGTCGCGGCCAACCTGACCAGCCAGGTCAGCCGAATGCTCGCGGACCCCAAGGCGCAAGCACTGGTCGACAACTTCGCCGGCCAATGGCTGTTCACCCGTTTGGTCGATGACGCAACGCCGGATCCAACGCTCTTCCCAGCGTTCGATGCCAGCTTGCGCAGCGCCTTCAAAGCGGAAACGCAAATGCTGTTTCACGAGTTCGCCTTCAACGGCCTGCCCGCAGATCAGCTGCTGACCGCGCCGTTCACCTTCGTCAACGATCGCCTAGCGAAGTTCTACGGCCTTCCCGCAGTCGGTTCTGATCAGATGATGCGCGTCGACCTGACGAACAACACCGAGCGCCGCGGCCTGTTGTCACAAGGCGGGCTGTTGCTGGTCAATTCGCACCCCGACCGCACCTCCCCCGTTCGGCGAGGCAAGTACGTCTTGTCCGAGCTCTTGTGCACGGATATCCCGCCGCCTCCGCCGACGGTGAACACCAAGATCGTCGCCGACACTACCGGCGCGAAGACCCTGCGCCAGGTGCTCGAAGCGCACATTGTCGACCCGTCCTGCGCGTCCTGCCACAAGCTCATGGATCCGATCGGCTTCGGCATGGAGAACTACGACGCAATCGGCGCCTACCGGACCACGGACAACTCACTGCCCGTCGACGCCTCCGGCACGCTGCCCAGCGGCGAGAGCTTCAACGGGCTCGCCGAGCTAACACCGCTGATCGCGAAAAACCCGGCCTTCCCCAAGTGCCTCGCGACCAAGTTGTACACCTATGCGCTCGGTCGCGGCATCGTCAACGACCCCGCTCAGATGGACGGCGTCGCACTTACGGCGATGGCCGATGCGTTCGTCAAAGGCGGGCTCAAGTTTCAGGACCTAGTCGGAGGCGTGATCACCAGCGCACCTTTCTTGAATCGTCGCGGGGAGGGAGGCTGATCATGAAGAGCAACCAAACTGGTCGTGGCCTGTCTCGCCGGCTGTTCTTGGGCGGCGGCGCCGTTGCCGTCGGTCTGCCGTTTTTGGAATCGGTCATGCCAAGAGTGGCACTTGCCGACGCAACGACAGCCGCCAAACGGCTGATCTATTTCTGGA
>DATCFJ010000608.1:0-2340 GCA_036509605.1 Polyangiaceae bacterium
GTCGTCCGCCCAGCTCACTCCGGGGCCCAGGTCGAGCACGACACCCTCGTCCGTCCACTTGACGAGATCGGGCGATGACCAAGCGTGAAAATTCGTGCCGAGCCAATTCGCGAAGCCGTCGGTGGTCGGGTAAATGTAGAACTTCCCACCGAACATCGCGATCTGCGGATCAGCGTTATAGCCCGGCAAAATAGGGTTCTTCCACGTGCCGACCGCGCCGGCGCTCGCACCGCCGCTGCCCGCCGTCGCGCCGCCGCTGCCCGCCGTCGCGCCGCCCAGGCCGCCTAGACCGGTAGCACCCGACGCGCCCGAGCTACCACCGACCTCAGCGCCCCCTCCGGCTGGCGCCGCGCCGGCGCTCGCACCGCCGCTGCCGGCAACGCTGGGGCTGCTGCCTGCACTGCCCCCACTACCTGCACCACCCGAGCTCGCTCCCGCCTGAGGCAGCGCGCTCGCTCCAGCTGCGGGAGTCCCGGGACCATCGCCAGCGGCGTTCGAGCCACAGGCGAACCCGAACGCGACCAGTAGCGGCAACGCAAAAAGTCTCGCCGTGCCTGTGCAAGTCGGCTTGGTGCGCCGCGCAATGCTCGACGAGTCGCCGAACCCAACTTTAGCCATTTGAGCAGTTTAGGCGATCTTTCGAGGATCGACCAGCACCGCTCAGCGACGCACTGGGTGCGCAATAGACTAAAGGCCCGTACGCTCTGCGGCCCAGTCGCTTACAATGCGCCAATGACAGGGTTGGCCGGCGCGTCGAACGAGGTGGTCAACTATCGGCGTTCAGAGGTGCTGCCGGGCGTCGAGGGCATCGAAGCTCAGCGCTCGCCGCGCCAGTGGCGCGTCATTACCCCCGACTACGCGGTCGTGGTTTTCCGAACTTGGCGAGGCGGCGTGCGCCATCGCGGGCGCGTCCACTCGGGCGAGCCAGGGCAAGCGTTCTGCGCCACGCCCGGTGAGGCAATGGTTGCGAGCCCGCACGGAGGCCCTGGGTCGTTCAACGTTCTGCAGCTTCAGGCAGAGGTGCTCGGGCAATGGTTGGCCGAACAGCAGCCAAGCTCGGTGCGTCTCGACTGGGCTGCGATCATGAAGCCGATCTCAGGGCATCTTCGTAGCCGCTTCTCGGAATTCTTCGAGGTGTTCGAGCCCGGCGCTTCGACGATGCAAGTGCAATCTCAGCTGCTCGAGCTGTCAGAGATCCTGGTCAGCGAGTTGATCCAAGGCGCGCGGCAGCCGGGGCCCATCGCGAGCCCTCCCGTCCGGGGTGCCGCGCGCATGCGCGAGTGCCTGAACGAGGAGGGGCTCCACATGGACCTGGAGACGTTAGCAAAGCGGGCCGGCCTGAGCCGCTTCGAGGCGCTGCGAGCGTTCAAGAAGCGCTACGGGCTGCCGCCTCACGCCTACCAACTTTGCCTGCGCATCAGCCACTCTCGTGGCCTATTGCGCGAAGGTGCTTCCGCAGCAGACGTGGCGGTGCGTTGCGGGTTCGCAGACCAGAGCCACTTCTCGCGCCATTTCAAGCGCTTCAACGGTGTAACACCGATGCAGTATGCGCTTGCCCACAAGCCGTCGGCCTCCGGCGCGAGCGGCACTTACCGCACGACGAGAGATCCGAGCGCCGTCGTGGGGCGCTCCGATCGCTGATCACTTTGCAGACTTGCAAAGGCGAGCGCCGCCCCGCGCACTAGCGGAGCAGCTTCCCCAGCCGGCTCCAGCGCACTCCATCGCCCGCGGACGCCGAGAACCAGACCTGACGAGCGACGCCCCTGACGTCAGCGACTGGCACGGTGCCGAAGCGGCGCGAGTCCACCGACGCGGAGCGGTTATCGCCCAACACCAGGACTTGGCCGTCGGGAACGACGAAGCTGGCCGGCGCTAGACCAGAGCTCGCTTTAACGTCGTCCGGCGACCAGAGCACGGTGTAGTCGCCGCGGTCGCCGCGCTCACGGAATGCGCGCAACCCTGCAAACGCGCTCGGAATAGGCTCGTCGCTCGGGCCTTGGGACACGCTGTGACCGTTGACGCTTACGTTTGGCCCAGCAATTTCGACATGGTCCCCAGCCAGGCCGACGACCCGTTTGATGAAGATGGTCGTGCGCTCGTTCGGGTAAATGAACACGACCGGCGCGCCGCGCCACAATTTGGCACCGCCAGGCTGACCAACGGTTTTGTCCGCGAAGATTCGATCGCCGGGCAAAATGCCCGGGCTCATGCTGGCGGTCGGAACCAAGAACGCTTCCAAGAGATCGCGGCGCACACTCGCCGTCGACGGCGCCAGCACGAACACGTAACTGGCTACGACGTACAGGGCGTACACGCTCGGCCGCTGCCACGAATGCAAGG
>DATCFJ010000609.1:0-2845 GCA_036509605.1 Polyangiaceae bacterium
TGCGGTCGACACGCAAACACTCGACGTCGCATTCAGCGATCACGGTCGCCTCGCGGGGCTGACCGGTCATGAGCGCCATTTCGCCGAAAAAACTCGGGGCCTCCAAGATCGCGACTTGGCGATCTTCGCCTTCGCTGGTCGCGACGCGGACGGCCGCGGTGCCCTTGAGCAACACGTACAACCAGTGCGCGGTCGCGCCTTGGCGAGTGATCACTTCGTGCGGGCTGAAGGGTGCCAGGCGCGCGGAGGAGGCGAGAGTGCGCTGTTCGTCCTCGGACAGGTTCGCGAACAGATCGATCGCGGCCAGAGCCGCGGTTCGCGATTCCAGCTCCCGCGTGCGTTTGCGGTCCTGGTGCTCCAGGTCGTCTCGAGACACAAACACTGCCTTGGCCGGGATGGCCAACGGGATCTGCGCGCGCTTCAACGCGGCGTAGATGCGTTCGCGCACGAGCGAGCTCGTCGCGTCGTCACGAGCCAGATCAGTCAGCCAATAGCGAACTGCGTAGTAGCAAAAGCTGTCTCGGTTATCGCGCGCCAAGTCGTAGCAGATGCAGTGTGGCTTGGGCTCGCGTGCCACGCCGACGAGCGGCGCGCCCTGCAGTGAGTCGTTGACGGCGCGCATGACCTCGGCGGGCGAGTAGCGAAAGTCCACATTGAAGTAGACCCACATCCGGTGCTGGAGCGGCTGCCCATCGCGCTTGCCCAGCACTTTGATGGCCTGGCTCATCAGCTGGCCGTTGGGAACGATCAGCGTGTCCCAGTCGCGCGTTTCGATCACGGTGTGGCGCCAACGGATCTTCTTTACTTGGCCCTGTACCTTGTTCTCGAGCTCGACCCAGTCGCCCTCGTTGACGGAGTCGTCGAGCTGCAACGAAATGCCGCCAACGACATTGCCCAGCGTGGCTTGTAGCGAGAGGCCTATCACGGCGGTGACGACAGCGGAGGTGGCCACGATGCTCGTCACGTTGACGCCGACGTGGTGCATCACGAAGCCGAACGCGACGAGATACGCCGCTCCGACGACGACATCGTGCAAAATATCGGGGTAGTCGACACGGCAAACGCGCAGCAGCACGTCGAAGATCGTGATCGCCAGCAAGTTGATGACGAGCAGCAGTTGCAACAGCTCGATGGCAATCAACAGCCCGGTCGACAGCGCGGGCGCGTGGGTCCAACGCAGGCCGATGCTGAGCACCAGCATCCCCGCGTAGAACCCGAGCAGGATGACCGAGCGGCGGAGGCGGCGCCGCGGCGCCTTCGGCAGCAGGCGCAGGAACCCTGCAACGACCACCACCGCCGCGACGAAGCTAACGAAAATGAGCCACGTATCTGTCACGCGTTACCATTCCACCATGCGGCCGGTCAGGGCAAGTCTCGCCCCGGCCTCGGCACACGGCGGGATCCCTCGAAAAACCCAGAAAATCCGGCGCTCCCCTCGATAGTATACTGCCCGGATGAGGAGCATGTTCGAGATTGGCTCATCCCGGTCGCTGCTCCTCGGCATTGCCGGTGGCACTGGCAGCGGCAAGACCACCCTGGCCGCCAAGATCTGCGAAGCGCTGGGCGAAGGTTCGACGCTGATTTCACACGACTGGTACTACCTGGATCGAACGGGCTACACGCCGGAGCAACGCGAGGCAATCAACTACGACGAGCCCGCCGCGCTCGACAACGCGCTGCTCGGTCGCCACCTGGATGAGCTGCGTGCCAGCCGGTCGGTGGAGTGCCCACAGTATGACTTCGCGACACACACGCGCCGTGCGGAGACAGTTCCGGTGCCCGCGCGCCATGTGGTCGTGGTGGAGGGCATCTTGTTGTTCGCGGTGCCCGAGCTGCGCGACCGCTTCGACCTTCGACTGTTCGTAGACACGGACGACGACATTCGCCTGATGCGCCGTATCCGGCGTGACATCGTGGACCGCGGTCGCGATCTGCGCTCGGTCGAGGACCAGTATTACAAGAGCGTGCGGCCCATGCACCTTTTGCATGTTGCGCCGAGCAAGCAACATGCTCATCTCGTAGTGCCGGAAGGCGGGCAGAACGCCCAGGCACTCGACGTAATCGTCGGCCGCCTGCGCCACCTGCTCGATGGTGTCTGAGGGAGTCTGAGCGAGCGTGCCATGGCCAAGCGCCCCCCGAAACGAAGCGACCGAACCGTGCGCCGCGAGCAAGCGCGCGCGCTTGCCCGCCTGCAGGCAGATCGCGAGCGCCTGTTCACCCTAGAGCAGGGAGGCGCGCCCGGACGCCCCTTGGACGCCAGCTCCGCCGCGGTCATCGAGGCCCACGCCACGAGCGTGCCGTGCCCCTTGTGCGAGAGCGTGCAGGAGGTCGTGGAACACAGCGCTCTGGTTCACCACGGCGTCAGGCTGCGCGAGGTCAAGCTGCGCTGCCGGCAATGCGGCAGCAAGCGCTCGCTCTGGTTCAAGATCGTGGGCCCGAGCCTGAACTGAGAGTCGCAGCAGCGGCGGCAAGCTCCTGAACTTTGCGCACGAGCTCCGAGGGGACGAACGGCTTCGCTAAGAAGACGAAGCCGCGCTCGGCGACTGCTTGGTGTACCAGCGCGTTGTTCGTATAGCCCGACATGTACAAGACCTTTAGCCCCGGCTTGAGCGGCAACAGCTCTTCGACCATCGCGGGCCCGCTCATGCCCGGCATCACCACGTCACTCACGACTACGTCGAAATCGTCCGGACGGGCGCGGAAAATTGCCAAACCCTTCTGTGGATTTTCGGCCTCCACGACGCGCATGCCGTGCCTCTCGAGCACACGCCGAGCGACCGCGCGCACCATTTCTTCGTCCTCGACGAGTAGCACGCTGATCACGCAGCCGACGGGGAGCGCTGAC
>DATCFJ010000610.1:0-7191 GCA_036509605.1 Polyangiaceae bacterium
CAGGCTTAGGATCCACATGTTGCGACGCCTCCTGGCCGATCCAACCGACCCCAACTGGGACGGCAGTCTACGCTCGGACCCCGAGTCCGAGCTGACGCCGGAGGCGCCCAATTCGTATCAGCCGAAGGTGCACTTGTCGTCGCGCCCGCCGTCGATGCGCCGTTCGTCGACGCCGCCGCAGTTTTCACCCGACCGAACCGACCTGGCATGGCTGCAGCAAATTTTTGCAAGCATCAAGGTGGAGGACAACCTCGCGCACGCGCGCTTTGGTGATCACACCTTGCGTACGGCGTTGCAGCCGGTGTTGAGCCTCGCGCATCACAAGCCCGTCGGCTACGAGGCGCTGCTCCGCGCCTACGACGCCGACGACCGCTTGGTCTCGCCGCACCGGATGTTTCGCAAGGCGGGGGACGAAGCCATCGCGCTCGATCAGATCTGCCGAGCGTTACACGTGCAGAACTGCGTGCTCCAGGGCGCGGACCAGAACTGGATTTTTCTGAACGTTAGCCCGGCGCTAATCCTGGAAGGCCACTCCACGCGCACGATCTTACCGCGCGTGCTGGAGCGTTACGGCGTGCCCGCGCACCGCGTCGTCGTCGAGATCTTGGAAACGTCCGCCTACGACGAAGAAAACTTAGCGCGCTGCGTGCAGTATTTTAGAGATTTGGGCTGCCTGGTCGCGATCGACGACTTCGGCGCCGGAGAGTCGAATTTCGAGCGCATCTGGCGGCTGAAGCCTGACATCGTGAAGCTCGATCGCTCGATGGTCGTGGAGGCCATGCGCACCCCGCGCGTGCGGCGCATTTTGCCAGGGCTCGTCTCGCTGATTCACGAGGCCGGTTGTCTGGTGGTGATGGAAGGGCTGGAGACCGCAGAACATGGGCTGATCGCCATGGAAAGCGACGTGGATTTCGTACAAGGCTATTACTTCGGTGAGCCACGCTCCTGTCTGACGCCAGACGAAGACTACCGAGAGGTCTTGAACGAGCTGTTCAATTGCTTTCAGGAGCGAGTGCACCGGCAGTCGACCAGCGAGCGCTCGATGCTCGCTCACTACTCGAAGAAGTTCGAAGACACGGCAATGCTATTTCGTCTGGGTGGCGAAGCGGACCACGCTTTTGCAGAGTTCTTGGCCTTGGGCGGCGTGCAGCGCTGCTACCTGCTCTCGTCACAGGGCGTGCAAGTGGGCGACAACATCGGCACTCGAGAAGCCGCGCGCCGGCTCGACCCGCGCTATTTGCCGTGCGCCGACGCCGAAGGCGCCAACTGGTTCAGGAGGCCCTATTTTCGACGCGCCATCAACCAGCCAATGGCCGTACAGATCTCGCGACCGTACCTGTCGATCGCCGACGCGCGAGCTTGCGTGACGTTTTCCATCTCAATCCCGGAGACAGACGGCGTGCGCGTGTTGTGCGCGGACTTGGATTGGGAATCCTTCGCGCCCTGAGCGGGTTCGAGGAGCACGCGAAGACACCGACCGCGGTCAAGCGTGAACCTCAGCAGATGCAGGCCAAATATTCCAACGCGCTGCGGCTGGGCATGAAGAAGTAGGCGCCGCCGCGGGTTTCCACCACGCGCGGCAGGTTCTGCACGCGACGCACTGGACAGCCTTGAATCGTGAAATCCGAGGCGCGAAACGGCACTTCACGGCCTGCGCCGAGCAACGGATCAGGGTCGCTGCTCAGCCCGGCAAACGCCGGATTTTGTGCCCAGTTGGATTGCACGAACTCGAACTGCCGGCTCAAGTTCGCGTTGAAGCACAGGAAGTGTAGCCCGCGCTCTTCGGCGGCGCTCTCGCGGAGCAGCGCGTCCGTGTCGTAGCTCTCATCGACTGGAGGGCCGTAGGCACGACCGCGGCGCAAGATGCGATGATGGTTGGTGAGCTTGAGGCGCTCGGTTCGCACGTCTTTGTCACGCGGGTCGCCGCTCGACTCCGGATCGTGCGGCACGGGCAGCGCCGTATCGCGCGGATTGGTGCGCCGAATGTGTGAGCCGATCGGGCAACGCTCGCCGAAGGAATCCTGATTCAGCGCGTAGTTGAAGGCGTCGGCTTGGTCGTCGACCTCGGGCCCAGGGGCGTCCGGAAATAGCGACAGCGGCGTGCCGTTCGGCCAGCGACCAACGAACTTAGCGGCCAACCACTCGCGGCCTGCGCGACCTGGCGGCGCGTCGGGCAAGGTTTGCCGTGCTTGCTCGACGTAGCGCCAGAAGCCTTGCACGTCTTGCATTAGCTGCCGGAACACCAGGTAACTGCCGTTCCGGCCGAAATCCCGCCGTTCCGGGCGCTCCGAAACGGGTTTGAGCCGGCCCTGCGGGTCTGAGTCAGCGGGCACTTCGGGCGACATCGGCAGCTTGTCGTAGACGTTGGGTTGGCCGAGTAGGAATTCACCGGCGGGTAGGATGTCATCACTGCGGTCGCGAGGCAGGCCGCCAATGCGCGGGTTCGCAATCCCATCCCGAAATCCGAAGTGCTCCTTGCGAAGCTCGCTGTTCGACTGCAGCGTGTCGAGCACCTTGACCGCGACGACGCCGTGGTCCCGACACATCTGCGCGCTGATGAACTCCGCGATGCGTACCCAATCTTGTGGAACAGCGTCGCCCTTACCGGCGAACACCGAAAGCACGCCGTGCACGGCCTGACCCGGCTTCCCCCATTGCCAATGCTCGGGAGCGCTCGCGCCGTCGTCCCCCAAGCGACGCGCGCGGCTCGGCTCGTTCATGCCCTCTTGAAACGGCAGCGCAAACCCGCTGAGCGCCGTGTCGTGGAGCCCGAGCGCACGAAAGCCGTCATACGTGAACGCAACGTTACTGCACAAATCCCCAAGGAACGGCGGAGCATGACGACGCGAACCACGGTACGTGGCGAACTGTAGCGACTTAACCAGGCGCCCCAGCCAGCGGCGCGCAGCTTTGCCGTCGACGATCTCGAAGATCGCGTAGCGCGCGGCGGGTTTCTCGCCGTATCCGCTGAGGATCAGGCCCTGGATATCGTGAAGCTCCAGATCTTTGTTCATGGCGGTCTCAAAACGGCGAGCGATCAGGTGATGCGACGGAACCAGCTTCTGAGCGAGGCGGCGCCCGGCGCGTGGTGCAAGCCGCAGCGGATCCAGGTGTTGTTGTTGAGCGCGGCGATGCTGAGCTCTGGATAAGCGGTGTAAAACACTTGCGTCGGCCGCTGGTGAGCGCGACTCCAAGCCTTGAAGCGTTCCTCGTCGGTCGCGCCCAGCAGGACCAACAGGAACGTCGTCGGGTAATTGTCCGTACACGTCCAAGCCAGGTTGAGCCCGACCGGTGCGCGGTCCACGAAGTCCCCTAAGTAGCTCTCCCAGCTGCTGTCGTAATTGGTCAAAAATAGCAGCCGCGTGCCCTCGTCGACCAACAGCCACTTGGCGAAATGAATCGTCGGGATGCCGCCGAGCTGACCGATGTCGTCAAAGTGCTTCTTGGCCATCAGGTCGATGTAGCCGTGCGCGGCGCGCAGCACCGCCAAGCGATTGGCATCTTTCAGCGGCACCACATGCGTGAGCGCGTTTTGAAGGGCGTGATCCTCCGTCTCGGCGATGTCGCGAAAAGACTGGTGATCGGCGTCGGTCCAGGCTTCTTGACGGGCGCGCTGATCGAACTCTGGATCCGTGCGCTGCCAAGAAAAGATGTTGCCCAACTGCCGAACCGCGAACCCGAGAAGAGCCCAGGAAAGGTTCTTGATCCACGCCCAGTACCCCTCGCTCAAGCGTTCGGTGCGGGTCGCTGCGCTCGGCAGCGGAGGCATCGGGGCGTCGATATTCAAGCCAGCGAGCAGCGGATCCGAACCCGTCAGTAAGCGCACGTGCTCGCGAGCCGCGCGATACAGCTCGCGCGGCGGCGCCTTCTCTGCACGCGAGAAGAAATCGACCAGCACCTCGCGCAAGCGCTGCTCGAGTCTGATTCTCGTTAGGTCTCGTTGGGCATGGCCTTGGTAGGCCGCGGTCGCCGGAACCAAGCTCTTTTCGAGCGCCGCGGCCAGCTCTGCATCCGAGAGGCTGGGCGCAAAGCCCGCGCAATACTCGAACACGGTGCGCAACCGTGCTCCGACTTCGCGACACAAGAGCTCGAGGTGCGCCCTCTGGGCGGGCTCGGTGTCAGCGAGCTGCGTGTCGAAATTCGACTCGAATACCAACGAAGAGCCGGACCTCTCGTCGCTCGGCTCCTGTAGCAAGACGAGCCTCGCGAAATGAATCCCGAGCTTCGGATCTGCGAACACACTGGGGCGAGCGCCGCCACCGGGCGCAACGTCCTCAGCAAGCCTATCCAAGGCTGCGCGGAGCGCGGCGAATGGAGCCTTGCCCACGACCCGGGCAACGACCGTCAACGTTTCTTGACGCACCGTTTAGTCTCGTAGCAAGCCTTCGGGTTTTCACGCAACCGCCGCCGCAGAAATCACTAGCGAAACACCCTCATTTCGGGCCATGCGGCGGTGCCGGCCCAACGCTGTCACTTGCGCCGCTTGCTCTTTCCGGAGAGCGGCGCGTGCCGGAAGCACTCGAACAAATGATCATTGACCATTCCGACGGCTTGCATATGCGCGTAGATGATCGTCGAGCCAACGAAGTTGAAGCCGCGCTTCTTCAGGTCCAGGCTGATGGTGTCGGAAACCGCCGTGCGCGGCACGATGTCTTGCTTGCTGCGAATGCCACCTTGAATCGGCACGCCGTCGACGAAGCGCCACTGGTACTCCGAGAAGCTGCCGAACTCTTCCTGAACACGCAGGAAGGCGCGGGCATTCTTGACCGCAGACTCGAGCTTCAGTCGGTTACGCACGATGCCCGCGTCGAGCATCAAGCGGTCGAGCTTCTTGGTCGTGAAGCGCGCCACTCGCTCTACGTCGAAGCCGGCAAACGCGCGTTGGTAAGCGAGCCGCTTGCGTAGGATGGTGCTCCAGCTAAGCCCCGCCTGCGCACCCTCTAGGACGAGAAACTCGAACAGCTTTTGATCGTCGTGCACGGGCACGCCCCATTCCGCGTCGTGATATTCGATCATCAGCGGGTCGTCCCCGCACCACCAACAACGCGTTTTGTGTCGTGACGAAGGCGTCTTACGGGCAGCCATGAGCGCAAGTCTGCCCGAAGCTTGCAGCAGTATCGAAACGCTTCTTCGAGCGTCGTTGCGCTTTCGTTGCCTGGTGTGCGTCCGGCGTGACACTGCTGTCAGGGTTCGGACACACCTTTCTTTGCGCCGTAAGCAGCGGGCCGCCTTGGATGGCCAAACGGCCGGGACGCGCAACTGGCGAACAACACGAACCGATTCAACGAAGTGACTGACGCCCTCACGGATCCGCCCGCTGCAGGGCACATACGTTGCAGTACTCGGATTCAGCAGCCGCCTGGCGCGGCCGTTGTCACTGGAACGAGGAAACCATCCCATGCGTAAGACTCGACTCGAGATCACCGAACCGTCCCTGTGGCTCCGCCAGCTTTCCGAAGACAGCGCGGGCTACAGCCGCTTGGTCGGCGAGTCGAAGGGCATGGCGCGCGCCGCGTACCGCTTGGCGCGTGCGCAATGCAGTGTGGAAACCGGTGAGTCTCCTTGCTTGAAAGATCTGCAGGCGGCTGCGGAGCTCCTAGCCGCGCGTGTTGGCGGGCAGAGTGCGCTGCCGATCAAATCCTTACTGAGCGGCGCTGTCGAAGCAAGCAGCGCAGAAGCCAAACGCCCGAGCCCCGTTCAAGCGAGCGTGCGTCCGAGTGCGCAAGAAGCCGTGCGGTCCGCGCCGCCGCCAGCTCCGTCCTCGATGCGCCGTCCAAAGTCGCGGCCACACGCGAGCCGCGCGAGCGTTTAAGCCTATTTGGTAGTTCGATTCTGAACCTGAGAGGCTGCCCTTCGACGCACGGCCTCGTCCAGCGGCGTGCCCTTAGCGTCTGCTCGTCTATTTCGTACTGGTAGGCAACGGGCGCCGGTCGCGCCGGTTTCCTCTCGTGGCTCGTGGCCACTCCGGCGATCGCGATCTGATCCTGCCAAGACTGATCAGGTGATCCTAAAATCCTTCGCTGCGAATGCGTGCCGCAGGCACGCCGTCTTGCTCCAGCGCACTGACGACTTCGCTGACCATCGCTAGGCGACCACAGACGTAGGCGTCGAGCGGGCCGAGCGCTTGCACAGCAGCGCGCAGCCGGGCTTGCACGCGCCCGCGGTCACCGGACCACGCGGCACTGGCTCCAGTGAGCGTCGGCACGAAACGAAAGCGCGCGTGCTGCTGTTCGAGCCGCGCGAAGTCGTCGGCGAACAGCACGTCTTCCGGCGCGCGATGCCCGGCGATCAACATGAGCTGCGTGCGCGAGGCGCGCCCCAGCTCTTCTTCGAGCAGCGCGCGCAGCGGCGCAATCCCAGTACCCACGCCGACCAGCAGCGCCGAGGGCCGCGGCTCAGTTTGCCAGACGAACGCGCCCGAGGGGCCTTCGATGGTCAGCTCTTCGCCGATTGAAAGCTGATCGATGGCATCCGCGCCCGCGTCGACGGCCACGGCCAGCTCGAATTCTCCAGGCCTTTGCGGGTCGTAGGCGGAAGCGATTGAATAGGGTAGGAAAAGCTCTTGCCCTTTACTTCTGACCGCTACCAAGTGCTGCCCCGCAGCCCAGCGAAAGGGTGCGCGCGCGGCAAAGCGCAGCAGATGAACACGACCGGACAGCGCCGTTCGAGCTATCAGTTGGGCGGTAAAGCGTTCCGCGGACATGCGCCGGTCATAGTACTACTTAGTCAGTTCTTGAGCGGGAGCAGATCACGATCGGCGCGGGCGGACACTAGTAAACAAGAGAGCCGGCGAAGCCGGGCGCCGGCTGCCTCGACAGTCGGAGGTGACGCAAGACGGTTGGGCTCACTGCACGGCCAAAATTCATCAGCCTCCGCGGCCTCTCGATCTCGAGACGGAAGTGACCAAGTGGTAATAGAGGGCTTCTGAGTCGTCTTGCCATGAATTTTTTTGGTCACGCACTGGTCGCCGAGCGCCGTGAGGCAACTCGCGGTCCGGTTCGAGCCGAATTCGTGCTCGGATCGATGCTGCCAGACTTTGCGTCGATGCTCCGGGTGCGGCCGCCGCTTTTGTCCCTTCCAGCCGTCCAAGCCGGCCTGCACTTTCACTACCTGACCGACGACGCGTTTCACGGCTCGCACTCGTTCCTGGAGTTTTCTGGGCAGGCTTCGAGCTTTCTGCGCAGCCACGGC
>DATCFJ010000611.1:0-12529 GCA_036509605.1 Polyangiaceae bacterium
TGGCAGTCAGCGGACAGAATATGGATTACATCGCGACTACAGAATGGACCGCGGCCACGCAGGGCGGTGCATCCGTCAAGTTCGTCATCATGGACGGCGGGGGCATCGACTGCCTCAACGGTGGGTGTGCCATGTGCTCGAGTACGTTCAAGACCTTGCTCGACAAGATGGGCGCCGCCGGGGTGCAGGATGTCCTCTATACGCGCTATCCAGAACCGGGAGCCCCGCCGGGCTCGAACGCTTCATTGAAGGCTTGCCTCGACAGCACGATGCCGGGCATGCAGACAGTGTGTGAAGCATCAACATCACCACGCTGCCACTGGGTGGACCTGAGACCCGTGTTCGTCAGTGGTGACACCACTGACGGCCTCCATCCGACCCAGTCGGGCGGAGACCACGTCGGCGATCTGATTTGGTCCTCAATGGTCAAGGACTGCCTCGCCCAGTAACCGCCATCAATGGCAACGAGCAGGTCGGTAACAATCCAAATGAGGATCTGTGGTTTGCTGATGGTGATGCTTGTGGCGCTCTCGGGTTGCGGTTCAAGCGCCACGACACCTCAGCCCGAAGCATTCGCCCTTGTGGGCGCGTGGTTGTACTTGGGCCCATCGGACGGGCCTCACACGCTCACCGTCGACCACGCATCGATGGTCTACGCCGACGTTGATGGGCATTGGTCATCAAACTGGACCATCAAAACATACGACAACACAGCTCAGCATTTTCGAGTCGTGTTCGGCTCAGGATCCGGGACGTACCTTCCGGTCGGAGGGAATATGAGCGGGGCATACGAAGTGAGTGGTGCCCTGCTGACGGTTCAGTTAGCAAACGATCTAGCCTCGTACCCGCAGCTGCAGAGCCCTGGTACCTGCACCAGCGCGACGGACGGCACGCCAGTGCCGGAGTGCCGACTCTATGTAAAGAAGAACTGAGACAGAGCGGCTGCGCGCAGCTCGGCCTCGCGGAGATGGCGAGCTCGGTGACGCTCGATCTAAAACGAATCGCGCTCGAGCCTGTGATCCCAGACGCTGGCTGGCTCACCGAGGCAGCGCAATTCGAGCGCCTCGATCTGAAGGCCGCGAGCAACTCCGCCGCGGACCTGCTGTGCCCGCATGCGGAGCCGGAGGCCAAGAACGTCTTGCCGCACCAGCAACTTATCGTGGCGCCGCGACGGCTGAAACGGCCGATCTTGCGGCGCCACGAGTGCGCTCTGATCACGCGGCTCGCGGCCGCTAACGGCGCTCGTGAATCAGTCGTCGCCGGTCAGATAGGTGTAGCTGCGCAGCGACTCTTCGTAGTGCTGCATGAGCGTGCGCATTTGCTCGAAGGAGAGGCGGCCGGCGCTGACGGCGCGTTCGGCTTGGACGCGCACCGCGTCGACCATGTTCTCCGGGACGTATTCGACGTAGCGGAGCACGTCCGTCACGCTGTCGCCCTTGATCACGTGGCGGATGTTGTAACCCTCTTCGCCGAGCGCGACGTGTACGGCGTGCGTGTCGCCGAACAGGTTGTGCAGATCGCCCAAGATTTCTTGGTAGGCGCCGTTCAGGAACATGCCCAGGTAATACGGCTCTTTTTCGTGGAAGCGGTGCAGGTCGAGCGAGCCTTTGACGTCTTCCACGTCGATGAAGTGATCGATGATGCCGTCGCTGTCGCAGGTCAGATCTGCAAGCTTGGCGGGCACGGTCGGCTCTTGCTCGAGGCGGTGAATGGGCATGATCGGGAACAGGTGATCGATGGCCCAGATGTCCGGCGCGGACTGAAACAGCGAGAAGTTGCAGTAATAAATCGCCGACATGTTCTGCTCGAGATGCTGCAGCTCTTCGGGGACGAAGCGCAGGCGCCTGAGCGTGTGGTGGATCTTCTCGCAGCAGTTCCAGTACAGACGCTCCACTTGGGCGCGCTCGCGCAGGCCGAGATAGCCGTATTTGAATAGGCTTTGCGCCTCTTCCTTGGCTTGGCTCGCGTCGTGGTAGCTCTCCTGCACGTTCTTGGGCTGGATGCCGCAGTAGGTGTCGAACAGCTCTTTGAGCAAGCGGTGATCTTCGGCCTTCGGCTCGACAGGCTCACCGAAGCGCACTTCGTTCGCGCCTACGACCTCGAACACCAAAATGGAGTGATGCGCGGCGATGGCGCGGCCGCTCTCGCTCACGATGGTCGGCACCGGCACGACGGCTTTGACGCACGCCGCTTGCACGTGCGCGACGACGTCCGCCGCGTACTCCTCGAGCTGGTAGTTCTTGGAGGCGTGGAAATCCGTCTTCGAGCCGTCGTAGTCGACGGCCAGGCCGCCGCCGACGTCGATGTAGCCCATCTTGCAACCGAGCTTCGCTAGCTCGACGTAGATGTTCGATGCTTCCTGCATCGCGTTCTTGATCGGGATGATGCTCGAGATCTGGCTGCCGATGTGGAAATGCAGAAGCTGCAAGCAATCCAGCATCTTGAGCTCGGTCAGGCGGTCCACGACCTCGATGATCTCGGAGGTGGTGAGGCCGAATTTGGCGCGGTCGCCCGCGGAATCCGCCCAGCGCCCGACGCCCTTGGTGGTCAGCTTGGCGCGCACGCCGAGCACCGGCTTGATGCCGAGCTTTTCCGAGGCCTTGAGCACGATGTCGAGCTCTTCCAAGCGCTCCAGCACCACGATCACGATCTTGTCGAACTTCTGCGCGACGAGCGCGGTCTCGATGTAGCTCTGATCTTTGTAGCCGTTGCAGATGATGAGACCACCGACGTCTTGCATCGCGGCGAGCGTGATCAAAAGCTCTGGCTTGGAGCCTGCTTCGAGCCCGAAGTTCCACGGTCGACCGCTGTTCACGACCTCTTCGACGAGGTGGCGCTGCTGGTTCACCTTGACCGGGAACACGCCGCGGTACACGCCCTGGTACTCGTACTCCGCGATCGCTTTTTGAAACGCTTCGTTGATGCGCTTGATGCGGTCACCGACGATGTCGGGGAAGCGAATGAGCAGCGGCAGCTCGAGGCCACGCGCTTTCAGATCCTGCGTCAGCTCGAACAAGTTGATCGTGCGACCGAGATCCGGATTCGGCGTCACTTCCACATGGCCGCGTGAGTTCACCGCAAAGTACGGCGTGCCCCAACCTTGGATTTGGTAACGCTGCGTGCTGCGCTCGGTCGTCCACTCGCCTTGGCCGTTGTCTTCGAGGCTCAAGCGCCGGGTGGATTCCGCGTCGGAGGGCAGGGGCGAAAAACTGACGTGTTGTGCCATGTGAGGTTTGTTGGCGCGGAATATAGCCGGAACCGGCGGGCTGGGGGACCCAAAGTTCAGGCGCTGTCCGACGCGAGCCCGTCACATTGGCCGCGTCTCAATTCCAAAAGACCTTAGGCAGCGCGCCGCGTCGCCAGAGCGACAGAAAATCCATGGAAAACGCCACGGTGATGTGGACCAGGAAGCCTGAGTAGATGCTGCGCGTGCGCATCGCCAACGAACCGAGGACGATGCCGGCGACGATCGCACCGTGCGCTTCGAGGTACGGCTTACCGTAGTGAATCATGCAGTAGGGCACCGCCATCACGAAGATGGCGCCGGCCCCCATGGCTTTCCTCAGCGCGCCCAAGATCCAGCCGCGAAAGAACAGTTCTAGCGCCAAGAACTGCAGCCAGTAGATCGCTTCCCACATCCCGAAGTCGAACCAGCTGCGCGAAGCCAGGTGGTAAAACGGGTAGTAGGTGCCGAAGTCCGGCTGCGACGAGACCAGCAGCATCGCCGGGCCCACGACCGCCAGGCACAGCCCGTAAATCCAAATGTGCTTGGTGAAGCCGCGCCCCCGGAGCCCCATATCGAGCAGGCTGTCCTCCGGAAAGAGCAGCTTCCAGAGCGGGAAGGGGATGAGCACGTAGCCGGTCACGCGCGAGGCGACCCACCAACAGTAGCCGTAGTACTCGTCGTACTTCGCCATGTTGATGCGCGGGTGCCCGTGCGCTTGCAGCTCGGCCAGCCAGGGCCGGAACCAGGTGTCGTAGAAGCCGCGCCCGCCGTAGTACTCCTGCAGAGTCAGGACGAGCGCCACGATGATCAGGCAGGCCGCCGGCCTGCGGTAGTCGAGCCCGCCGTCGACCCGGGCTTTCTCCGCCTCGCCGTCCAGCTCCTTCCAGGTGTCGCGGAAGAACAGCCACACCAGCGGCGCTAGCGCGGCGATGATCGGCAGCGGCAGGAGCGCCTTGATCGGCGGGTAGCCCAAAAACGAGTCGAACCACGACACCGGTGACAGGTGAGTCGTCAGCAGGTGGACCGGCGCGTTGAAGTGTCGGGGGATGGGCATACGCGGCATCAGCCCTGGGCGATTTCAGCGGCTCGTGCCAAGCGCGCGAGGCTTTGAGCCTTGCCTAGCACTGCCATGACGTCGAACAGGGGCGGGCTCGCGGTGCGACCCGTGAGGGCCACGCGCGCCGGTTGAGCAACGTCCTTCATCGTGAGCCCCGAGCTCTCGACCCAAGTCTTGAAGGCGGCTTCGAGCGGCTCGGCTTGCCAAGTCGCGACGCTGTCGACGACCTCGCGCAACGCCCGCAAGTGCGGAGCTGCGGCGGGCGTCAGGAACTTCTGGCGTGCCTTCTCGTCGAGCTCGGGAGGTTCCCGGAAGTAGAAATCGAGATCGTGGGCGGCATCGACCAGCGTCCGAGCGCGTTCGCGGACGCCGGGAATCGCGCGGCGCAGCAAGGCAAGGTCCGGGTTCTCGATGCCGCGCAGCGCGAGGAACGGCTTCACCCACTCGACGTACTCGTCGAGCGTGGTCAGAGTCGGCTGCTTGAGTTGCTCGAAGGCGACATCGGCGAACTTTTTCTCGTCGAACTTGCCGTCGCCCTTGTTCACGTGGTCCCAAGAAAAAAGCTGAATCAGCTCTTCGCGACTGAAGATTTCCTTGTCGCCGGAGGACCAACCGAAGCGCACCAGGTAGTTCAGCACGCCCATCGGCGAAAAGCCTTTGTCGCGGTACTCTTTGACGCTGACCGAGCCGTTGCGCTTGCTCAGCTTCTCGCCCTTGCTCGACAGCATCATGGGCAGATGCGCGAACTCTGGCGGCTCCCAGCCGAAGGCGCGATACAGCAAAATTTGCTGCGGAGTGTTGCCGATGTGGTCACGGCCGCGCGCGACAAGCGTGATCTCCATCAAATGGTCGTCGATAGTCGCGGCAAGGTTGTACAGCGGGTAGCCGTCGGTGCGCATGAGCACGAAATCTTGCTGTGCCGAGTTTGGCGTGCTGATGTGGCCGAACACCTTGTCGGTAAAGTCCGTCGTGCCCGTGGTCGGCGAGCGAAAGCGCACCACGAACGGCAAGTCCGGCTGATCCTGGCGATCGCGGCACGTCCCTGGGTAGACGAAATTCGCTTTGGGATTCGCCGCTTTCAGCGCCTCGCGCTGCAGGTCGAGCTCCTCCTTGGTGCAGTAACAGCGATAGGCCTTACCCTCGCGGATCAGTTGCTCGGTGTGCGCGCGGTAGATCGCCTTGCGCTCGCTCTGGAAGTAAGGCGCAAACGGCCCCTCGACTTCGGGCCCCTCGTCCCACAAGAGCCCAAGCCACTTCAGGTCGTCGAGCACCGCCCGCACGCTGTCGATGCTGGAACGCTCCTGGTCGGTGTCCTCGACGCGGAGCACGAACGTACCCCCATGGCTCTTGCACCAAAGCCAGGTGAACAGCGTCGAGCGCACATTCCCAATGTGCAGATAGCCGCTCGGCGAAGGGGCAAAGCGCATGCGCAAAGTCATGGCCGCGGCGGTAGCACGCAGCGCTTTGCGCGTCATTGGGGCGCAGATAGCCGGCCATTTGGCCGGCTTCCTTAGTTCTAGTTGCAAGACCTTGCATCAATTGCTAGAAACCGCGCCCTTCGTATGGCCCGCCTTGGGCCGGAGCCGGAATCATGAAAAAGACCCCCGTCAGCCTAGTTAAAGAGCGCTTCGAGTCGAAGGAAAAGCTCGTCGCCGCCGTGCAGAAGCTCGCCACCGCCGACCTGTGGTTGGACCGCGTGAGCTCCGCCAAGGGCCTCGGGCGCGTCTCGAACGCCAAGCTCGTTCGCCTTCACGACAACCTCACGGATGCCAAGAAGCGCTTCGGCAGCCGCGACAAGCTCGTGAGCTCGATCGTCGAATTGAAGAAGCGGAACAAGGACAAGGGTTTCGCGTCGAAGCTCGCCGCGTTCCCGCTGCCGCAACTGCTCGATCTGCACGCCGCCGCGACTCGCGAGAGCAAGCGCGCCGAAGCGAGCGCCAAGGCCAAGCCGGCCAAAGCTGCCAAGGCCGAGAAGCCGAAGGCTGCCAAAGCGCCGGCCGCCAAAGCCCCCGCGAAAAAAGCTGCCGCTAAGGCGTGAGGGTAGGGGGCTCTCTCAGAGCCCCTTTTCGGCGACGAACGTGTTGGTGAAGCTCGCGCTCTTCTCGTAGCTGCGTTCCAGATCGCTCAGCATCTTCTTCTCGAGCATCCCGCCGACTCCGAAGATCTTGGCGGTGGCCGTGGCCTTCGCAAAGCGTTTGCACTGGTTATCGCCTGCGGGCTCGGTCCACATCTCGACTACCACGCTGATCTTGTCGCTCATGCGGTTTGGGACGACCTGCACGCGGTAGCGGCGGGTCTTCTTGTTGAACACGCCGCGCTCCTCGTAGCCCGCGTTGTCGCCGACAACGGCCTTGAGCGCTCCGGGCAAATCCCCGATTGGCGGCGAGGCTTCGATGGTGCGGTGCACCTCGTCGCCGTGCTCCTCGCTCTTGGCCACGCGCCAGACCGGGAACTTCAGGATCTCCTTAAACAGGCGGCGGTTGTACTCGTCGTCGAAAAAAACCTTCGTCCAGAAGGTCTCTTCGCTGCACTTGAAGACGTGTTCGACGCGGATTTCAGCCATGGCCGCGCAGGCTACACCAGCTCCCGCCGAACCGGGAGGCGGTGTAGTATCGAATAGATGGCGCTTGGAACGAACACTGAGGCGATAGCGCGGGGCACCCCGCGTGCGCTGCCGCGCCGTCAGTTGAGCTGGCTTTCGCAAGCCCGCGCCATCCTGCAAAAGGATCTCGCGATCGAGCTGTCCACGGGTGAGGTCGTCATCACCAGCGGCTTCTTCGCGCTGTTGGTCGTGATCATGGCCTCGCTAGCGTTCTTCGGCGGACCTGCCAGCGGGCGCATCGTGGCGTCGGGAGTGATCTGGCTGTCGCTGGCTTTCTCTGCGGTCCTTGCGCTGGGCAAGACCTGGCAGCGTGAGCGCGATGAGTCGGCGCTCGACGGCCTGCTCGTGGCGCCCTTGTCGCGCAGCGCGATCTTCACCGGCAAGGCGTTGGGTGTGCTCGCGTTCCTGGTCGTCGTCGAATGCGTGGTGATACCGGTTGCTGCGCTTTTGTTCGCGCTCGACCTCAGCGTGGTCGGCCCGGGGCTACTGTGCATCGCGCTCTTCGCGACGCCGGGCATCGCCGCCTCCGGCACGCTCTTCGGTGCGATGACCGTGCGCACCCAGGCTCGCGACCTTCTGCTCGCCGTCGTGCTCTTCCCCCTACTTTCCCCAACGCTTCTGTCCGCCGTCGCCGCCACGCGCGAGCTGCTCAACGGCGCGCCCGTCGCCGAGCTCAGCGACTACTTCAAGCTGATGGGCGTCTTCGATCTCGTCTTCATTTCTGGTGGGCTCATGCTGTTCGGCACACTCGTCGAACGTTAACCGCAAGCTCCGCGCCCGCGCGAAGCGCGAGACTCGCGCGTACCGGTATGGGCGCTGGCGCCACCCGCAGGGCGGCTTCAAGGGGCGCGCGGCGCGAAGCGCGGTCTTGGCGCTCGGCTGCTTCCGCGAGTCGAGCCGCCCCCCCGCCCTGCCCGCGCGTGAATAGAGGGTGGGGAACCCCCACTATCTGGGTTCGAAAAACGGGCCAATTCTGGCCCCAAAACCCGCTATCGCGCGCGGCCACGATAGTGGGGAGTACCCACTGTCGGGTTTGCGGGAGGGAGCGTTGCTTTCAAGCGGCACCCAAGCCGCTCGGGGCTGATGTCCGAACCCGCGCAAGCACGTCGCGCCGAGCGGTCGCGAGCGCTTCCGCTCGTGGCAACTCCGCTGGCGGAGTTGCGCGGAGAGTCGTCATGCGACGCCGAAGGCTTTGTCGCAACGCTTCGTGTCGCGTGACCATCAATCCTGCAGGTAACGCAGATCGGGGTTTTCGCGGCGCCAGATCACGCTGTCCATGAAGTAGTGGTGGATGTTGACGAAGGCGAAGAAGGCGAAGAAGTAAGGGGTGGCGCCGAGGGGACCGAAGCGTTCGTGAGTGTGGCGGTGCTCGGTCAGGCGCGCGCCGTCGATCAGATCGGGGGCGCCGTGGAAGAGGAGCCAGCCGAGCGCGACGGACGACACCGCGAGCAGCGCCAGGCGCTGTGCGGGCGAGCGGCCGAAGAACGGCTCCTTTTGCGCGGATTTCGCCTTATTGTGGGTCAGAAGCCAAACGAAGTACAGGTATTGCACCGAGTGCAACGCGGGGATCACGTACACGAGCAGCGGGTCGGCGCCGGAATACACGGACCAGATCCAGATCGAGACCAAGAGCCCAGTGAGCGGCGCGAGCGGCGGTAGGCGACGCTCGCGCTGCCATTTCCGAAACAGCGCTGCGGCGAGCAGCAACGCGCTTGCCGCAAATGCCGCGCGCGTGGTGCGCTCGAGCCAGAGCGGATGGGTGAGGGACCAGTAGATCACGCCTTTCTCCTCGGCCAAGGCGGCGGGCGCGGCGGGGCTGGCCCAAGCGTAGCCCCAGCCGGCGAAGCAATGCGCCAAGATCGCGCGCCGCTCGAGCACGCTGAAGCGCACGCCACGCAGTGCCGAGAGCACGCTCAGCACGCCGAAGCCCTGCTTCACGTAGTGCCAGCCCACGAGCCAGAACATCACCTGAATCAACGCGCCCAGAGGTCCCGCGGAACGACTAGAAAGCCCTAAAATAAGCCAGATTGTCAGCACTGCCGGGACGAATAAGCCGGCCATGAGGTAGCGGAAGCGTTGCGCCGGCGCGAAGGCGTCAGCGAACGCGCGCCGTTTCGCATCCTTGTAGAAAAGCAGATACGTGACGGCGAAATGCGGATCGTTGATCAAGTGCGCGCCGTGGAACATCAAGAAGCCGACCGCGAGCTCGGCTGAGTCGAGGCCGACCACTCTGCGCAGTAGCCACAGTGCCGGAAACAGAATCAGCGTGACGCCGCCCACCGCCAGGAACTCGACGCTAGCCGGTACGTGTGTCCGCGGCTCGAGCTCCGTGAGGCTCGCCGACAAGCTCGTGCCGGCGCTGGTCATGCGCTGAGCGCCTTGGCGACGCGTGCGCCGTCGTCTGCGCTTGGCAGCGCGCTCGCAGCGCACGAGCCCGCGGCGTACACGCCGTCGGCGGCGACACCCTGCGCGCTGAGCTCCGGCAGGTAGCCGCGCGCGGATTCGAAGCGAAGCCTGACACCCAGTTGGCCGAGCAGCTCGATGGCCGGCGCACCGAGGCCGTCGACGGCGACCGCGGAAACCACCAATTGCCTGGATTTATCTGCTTCGCGATACAGGACGCGCGTCACCGCGTGCTGCCCTTTGGCGCGCTCCACTTGGCCGGGCTCGAAGCGGAACACTCCAACTTGTTGCCGGGCTTCAGCGAACGCGCGCGAAAAGCGGCCGTCTCCGACCAACGCCACGCGCTTGCCGATCGAGATCCCTGAGCGCCACAGCCTGAGCGCAGCACGCGCCGAGAAGATACCGGGCAAATCGTTGTTGCCGAACGAGGGCGTCGCGTCGTGAGCGCCGCTGGCGATCAGCACTTGCTTGCAGCGCACGTAGCTCGCGCGCTCCGGGCCTTCGAGCAGCGCTGTGATTCGCCCCGTTCCATCCTCTGGCTCGCGTGACAGGAGCAGCGCGGTCGTCGCGTGCCTGAGCTGTGCCCCCGCGTCCCGCGCGCGCTGCGCGAGCTGCGCCGCTCGCGCGGGCTCGAGCGCCACGAGCGAACCGCCGAGCGACAGCGCGTCGTCGACGAGCAGCGCGCGCACACCAAGCACCGCCGCAGCCGCTAAACCCGCCGCGCCGCCGCCGACGATGAGCACTTCTACGTCGCGCCGTTCGGCCTCTCTCGCGGGCATCGCTTGCTCGGGCAGCTGTCCGAGGCCACTCATGCGCCGCGCAAAGCTAGTCAGCAAACGCGAAGTGCCCGCGCCCGCGAGCAAGCGATGATGATCGAAACCCTGCGGGAACAGCAGGTCCGTCGCTTCGTATAGATCCAGATCGCGCGACCCCAGCACGTTTTGAGTCTCTACGCGGTCGCCGTCCGCGGCCGGCGTCAGACATGTCATCACGTTGGGCACTCCGTTGACGCGAGCGGTGCACCCGTCGCACGCGCCGCGCAGACAATACGGCCCCCGCGCCCGATGCAACTTCGGGCTGCGCGCCAAGAGCAGTCGGCCAGCGGCGATCAACCCGCCGGCCAGCACCTCGCCACGCTGCACCGTGACCGCCTCGCCGTCATGCGTGATCGTTACCGGATCACTCGTCGGTCTGATTCTGGACGCGTCGCTCACCGAAACACTATAGACTTGAGCTACCGAATGCGAAAAGCGGTCGCGGTTTACGGCGGAAGTTTCGACCCCCCGCACATCTCTCATGTGCTGGCCGCCGTGTACGCGCTCAAGGTTGGCGGCTTCGAGCAGGTGTTGGTGGTCCCGGTGTTCGAGCACGCCTTCGGCAAGCACCTGACGCCGTTCGAACATCGCTTGCGCATGTGTGAGCTGTCGTTTGCTGGCATCACGGGCGTGGAAGTGTCGTCAGTGGAGCGTGAGCTGCAGGCGCCGAGCTTGACGTTGCCCACCCTCGAGCACCTGGCGAGCGCGCATCCGGACTGGGCGATGCGCCTCCTGATCGGCACGGACGTGCTCTCGGAGACCTCGAAGTGGCACGCTTTCGAGCGCATCAGCGAGCTCGCCCCACCGTACGTCGTGGCGCGCCCCGGCTTCGAGCACCCGAACGCCCACGCCGCGCTGCTGCCCGACGTATCCTCCACCCGCGTCCGCGAGGCCCTCGCTAGCCGCGGCAGCAAAGCGAGCGACGCGCTGCTCGCCGTCAACGTGCCAAGCGCTGTGCTCGCTTATCTGAACGAGCACGGTCTGTATCGGCGCTAGCGCACGCCCAAGTCGCGCAAGCACTCGGTCGCCGCCAAATAGCCTGCGCAGCCGATCACAGAGCCCGCGGGATGCGTGCCCGCGCTGGCCGAGTACAGGCCAGGGATCGGCGTGCGATGGGGAACCCGGTCCGCGAAACCGAAGCTGTTGTCGATGTGGTGAATGTGTCCGTAGCTGATGCCGAAGTATTCTTCGATCTTCTTGGGATGCAAGATCTGCCAGTCAGTGACGAGCGAGCTGGTGCCCGGAGCGAAGGAGTCCGCGATCTCGAGTAGGTGTTTGGCGTAGCGCTCCGCCTCTTGATCCCAGGCTGCGCCAGCCAGCTCGTACGGAACCCATTGCACGAAGAAGGCGGAGCTGATGCGACCTTGAGAGTCACTGAGCGAGCTGTCGACTGTGGAGTGCATGTACCACTCGATACTCGGGAAGTCCGCGAGCTGACCGCGCTGCACCGCTTGCCAACCGCGCTCCAGCTCGGCGAGCGTGCCGTCTTGCGGCAGCAAATGGATCGTCGGCCCGAATTGGCTTGCCTGTCGCGCTAGGCAGGGGAACGTCGGTGCCTTTTCTAGAGCCAAATTCAGCTTGAAAGTCGAGCCGGGGCGCTTCAGCTCGGCGAGCCGCGCGTTGTACGGTGCGGGTAGGTTTTGCTCGCCGACCAGCCGCTGCATCACGAACGGATCGGCGTTCACCAACACCGCGCGCGCGTAGATCTCGCTGCCGTCCGCGAGCGTGACGCCGCTCGCGACGCCGCCTTCGAGCAAGACGGAATGCACGGGCTCCCCGACCACGATGCTCCCACCGTGGTGTGCAAGTGCATCGGCAAGCACGCGCGCGACCGTGCCCATGCCGCCTTCCACGATCATCCAAGTGCCGTCACTTTGGGGCAGGCGACACATGTTGTGAATCAGGAAATTCATGCCGGTGCCGGGCGTGTCGTAGCCGCCGTACAGGCCGGAGAAGCCGTCTGTGACGGCGTACATCGCTTTGACCAACTCGCTCTTGAAGCCGAAACGCTCCAAATATTCAGCGACCGAGCCGCGGCACAGGCGCACGAAGGCCTCGCGCAGCGTGGGACGCACGTAGCGCTCTGCGGTCTCCTCGATGCTGAATGGTTGGGCGAGCCACGTTGGCGCGATGTCGTCGCGCAGCGCGGCTAGCTCGGCTTGTAGGCGCAAATACGCCTGGAAATCCGCGCGCGAGAAGAAGCTCACGAACTGGCGCTCGAGCTCGACTTGGTCCGAACCGAACAGCAGATAACCGTCGCCGCGAGTGGGCAGGAAGTAATGCGGATCCCGGCGCAGCACCGGGATTTCGATCTCGAGCTCAGCCAGCAGCTCGGGTGGCATCAGGCCGAGCAGGTAAGCGCCGGTGGAGTGCGGCAAGTCGGGCGCGCGCGGGAACGGGTGCTCGGTGCGTGTCGCTCCGCCGAT